>DATFWC010000184.1:0-8090 GCA_035259885.1 Xanthobacteraceae bacterium | reverse complement strand
CGTGAAGATGCATCAGGGGCATCACGGCGCCAACCACCCGGTCAAGGACCTCACCACCGGCAAGGTGGAAATCACCTCGATGAACCACGGCTTCGCGGTCGACGGCGCCACGCTTCCGGCGAGCGCCATCGAAACGCATGTCTCGCTGTTCGACGGGTCCAACTGCGGCATCGCCCTCAAGGACCGGCCGGTATTCTCGGTACAATACCACCCGGAGGCCTCGCCCGGTCCGCGCGACAGCCATTATTTGTTTACGCGCTTCGTCGATATGATGCGGGACAACAGGAAATGACCGTACCGATGCGCGCGAAGGCCAAATCGATCGAGCCGCTTGCCTTCATCTATGAGGACGACGGGGCGATCCCCAACAACCCGCACCTGCCGTTGCTGGTCTATCCCAAGGCCATCGACCTGCGCGGCCGCATCGATCCGGCCGACGCGATCGAGGAGAAATTCCGCGCCAATGGCTGGGACGACAACATCTGGCGCAACGGCGTCTATCCGTTCCCGCACTACCACTCGATGATCCACGAGGTGATTGGCGTAGCGCGCGGGCGCGCGCGCGTGCGCTTCGGCGGCAAGTCGGGCGACGAGATCGATCTCGAGCCCGGCGATGTGGCGGTGCTGCCGGCCGGCACCGGCCATCAGCGCATCTCGGCGAGCCCCGACCTGCTGGTGGTCGGCGCCTATCCGCCGAGCGGACATTACAATCTCTGCCGCGGCAGCCGCGCCGAGCACGCGCGGGCGCTCAAGTCGATTCCGCTCGTGCCCAGGCCCGGGGCCGACCCGGTGTACGGTCCGAACGGACCGCTGCTCGACCTGTGGGGACGGTGACCTCGCCGCCATGGGCGACTGGCTGACGTTCTGGAACTCGCCCCATCCGATCTATGTCAATGACCTGCATCGCGACGTGCACTATCGCGACGTGGCGCTGCAGATCCGCGCGCTGATCCCTGGCCCGTCCGCCACCGTGGTGGACTACGGCTGCGGCGATACCACGGCGGCGCATCTGGTGGCGGAAGCTGCCGCCGCCGTGATCCTGTCCGACGGCGCCGCGAGCGTGCGCGACGCGCTCGCGGGCCGCTACAAAAACAATCCGAAAATCGCCGTGCGCGCGCCGCAGGAGGTGACGGCGCTGCCGCCGCACAGCGTGCAGCTCATCGTGATCAACTCGGTGGCGCAGTATCTCGCGCGCGAGCAGTTCGCCGAGTTAATGGCGGCATTCCACCGCCTGCTGAGCCGCGACGGCCGGCTCGTGGTCGGCGACGTCATCCCGCCGCACACAAGCGCCGTGACCGAGATCGTCGCCCTGCTCCGGCTCGCCTGGCACAACGGCTTCGTCGGCGCCGCGCTGGTTGGCCTGGCGCGCACGCTGTTCTCCGACTATCGCGCGCTGCGCCGGAAGCTCGGGCTGACACACTACACCGAAGCCGAAATGCTGAGCGTGCTGGCCAAGGCCGGCTTCGCGGCGCAGCGGCGCTATCCCAATCTCGAGCACAATCAGGAACGCATGACGTTCGTGGCGGAGCCCATGCACAACTCCTGACTCGTCATGTGCGGGCTTGCCCCGCGCGTCTCGCTTAGGATGGCAAGGCCGTGCGTCCCCTTAGCGAGATGGCCGGGACAAGCCCCGGCCATGACGATGTGGCGAGATTCGCCGCTGAATTCGTGGCCTTGTCGCCAACGCCATCGCGGCGTTAACCCAATAATTACGATGACATTGTGCCGCGCTGGCGCCGCCGAATACACTTGCGCGATGGCCCGGTGGCGGAGTGGCTACGCAAAGGCCGTGCATGGCCTTCCAGCCTGGTTCGAATCCAGGTCGGGCCTCCACCTTGTCTTCCATTGTTCGGGCCTCCAGACTTCACGGGCCGCATGAGCGGCGCCGCGAACAATCTCTGCCCTGCTGCGGCCAACGTCTTGTGGCATACGTCTCACGGCGGGTGAGGACTTGCGCCGATCTCGAGGTGATGCCGGCCGCGATCAGGGGGTTCGATGCGATTCAGTGAAGATGATTTGCGCGCCGCCGTCGCAGCCGGAGCGCTGGATGGCGAGCGGCTCGACGGCCTCGTCGCTTTCCTGAAGGCCCGCGCGGCGCCGACGCCGACGGCCGCACCGCAGTTCGATCTGGCGCACGTGCTGTGGTACGCGGGCGCCCTGATCGTGATCGGCGCGATGGGGATGTTTTCGACGCTGGCCTTCTCACAAATGGGCGGCGTGGCGCTGGCGACAACAGCCGTCATCTACGCCATCGTGTTCGCCGCCGCCGGCCACCACCTGTGGCACCGCCGCAACCTGCGGACGCCGGGCGGCCTCCTCATCGCCATCGCGGTCGCCATGGCGCCGCTTGCGGTCTATGGCATTCAGGATGCGCTCGGCCTCTGGGGCACGTTCGGTCAGCCGGGGACCGTGCGCGATTTTTACGTCTGGATCAAAGGCAGCTGGGTGTTCATGGAGATCGCCACGATCGTGGCCGGGGTCGTAGCGCTGTGGTTCTACCGCTTCCCGTTCATCGTCGCGATCATCGCGGTTGCGCTCTGGTTCATGTCCATGGACCTCACGCCATGGCTGTTCGGCCGCGCCGAGTTCACCTGGGACGAGCGTCGCGTCGTGTCCATGTGGTTCGGGCTCGGTGTCCTGCTCGTCGCCTGGATCGTCGACCGCCGGCCACGCGGTGGAGACTTTGCGTTCTGGCTCCATCTCTTCGGCCTGATGGCGTTCTGGGGCGGCCTGAGCCTCACCGAAAGCAGCAGCGAAATCGCCAAGGCGCTCTACTGCCTCCTCAATGTCGGGCTCGTGCTGCTGTCCGTGCTGCTGGGCCGGCGGGTCTATGCGGTGTTCGGTACGCTCGGCATTGCCGGTTACCTGACCTACCTGGCCCAGCGGGTGTTCAAGGACTCGCTCATGTTTCCATTCGCGCTGTCGCTGATCGGGGTCGCCGTCATCGCTGCGGGTCTGCTGTATCATCGCAAGCAGGACGCGATCGCGGCCTGGCTTGCCAAGGTCTTGCCGGATGCGATCAAGCGCCTGCGTCCAGCCCACGCGCCGTAGCGCGTGGATCATTCCGCCGCTGCCCCGACGCTATCGGCCATGGCGGCGCCGCGCGTGCCGAGCGGCTTTTCCGCGCGGCCGGCCGTGCTGTCGCGCGCGGTCTGATGCTCGATCTCGGAATTGAGCTCGGCGCCGAACAGGATCACGATCACCGACAGCCACATCCACATCATCAGGCCGATGGCGGTACCGAGCGAGCCGTAGGTCTCGTCGTAATGAGCGAACCGGCCCAGGTACCAGGAAAACAGCGCCGAGCCGGCGAGCCAAGCGATCGCCGCGACCACGCTGCCGACGCTCACCCATTGCCACTTCGGCTCGCGCCGGCTCGGCGCGAAGCGATACAGGATGGCGAGGCCGAGCAGCACGAGCACGAACAGCGCCGGCCAGCGCAGCAGCGCGAGCAGCGTCTCGCTCATGCCGCCGAGGCCGAAGCGGGCGAGAACGAGCGGGACCACGACAACGGCGCCGATCGCCATCAGCAGCGCCGCGATCGCGCCCAAAGTGAAGCACAGCGAGATCAGATTGAGCCTGATGAAGCTGCGCTTCTCCTTCTCGTCGTAGACCACGTTGAGCGCGTCGATGATGGCCTTGATGCCGGCGTTGGCGCTCCATATCGCCAGGCCGAGGCCGAACGCGAAGCCAAAGCTGAGCTTCACGTCGCCCTTGGCGACGATGCGATTGATCTGCTCCTCGATGATGCCGTAGGCACCCTGCGGCACCACGTCGGCGATGGCGGAGAGATGCTGATTGATGGTCGCGCCCTTGGCGAACAGGCCATAGAACGACACGAAGGCGGTGATAGCCGGGAACAAGGCCAGCAGCCCATAGAACACGACGCCGGCCGCCACCGCCAGCAGCCGGTCCTCGTTGAGCTGCTGGTAGGTGCGCCACAGGATATCCTTCCAGCCGGCCCACGGAATCTGCCACGGCGAGGTTGCCTCGCGCCCGCGGCCGGGCTGACGAGCGCGCGCCTCGTGCCACGCCGCGGGCTCATCGGTGCTGCGCCGGGTGCCGAAGGCGCCGGTGGCGGCACGTGCGCCGGCTCTGCCGGTCGCCCGCCGGCGGCCCTGTTCGAGCTGCATCGCCACGGCGCTGATGCCGAGCAGCAGCGCCAGGCTGAGCCACAGCGGCGGCGGATCCGAGCGGGTACGGGGCCGAAGGCCGAACATCGGGGCGATCTCCACCCGCAATAACGAGGATGGCGCGACAAGGTTGCGCCGGCTGCCGGCCGGGTCCTCGCCGCGGATGCCGACCGCCGCTGACGAGGCCCCCATGCCTGGCGGTCCGCCACGACGCACATTGAAGGACTGTGAGGAGTTTCGCGCCCGCTGTTGCCGCCGGAAGAATTCTGCTCTAAACAGCGGCCGCGCGCGGGCCTTGACGCTCGGCGCGGGTCCGAAGGACGCGCGACAGCGCGCCCTTTTTTTGTGTGCCGCGTAAACTTTGGAGCCTGATGCCCAAGCGTACCGACATTTCCTCGATCCTGATCATCGGTGCCGGGCCAATCGTCATCGGACAGGCCTGCGAATTCGACTATTCCGGCACCCAGGCGTGCAAGGCCCTGAAGCAAGAAGGTTATCGGGTCATCCTGGTCAACTCCAATCCGGCCACCATCATGACGGATCCGGATCTGGCCGACGCCACCTATATCGAGCCGATCACGCCGGAGGTGGTGGCAAAGATCATCGAGAAGGAGCGGCCCGACGCGTTGCTCCCCACCATGGGCGGCCAGACCGCGCTCAACACGGCGCTGTCGCTGCGCCGCATGGGTGTGCTTGATCGTCTGGGCGTGGAGATGATCGGCGCCACCGCCGATGCCATCGACAAGGCTGAGGACCGCGAGCTGTTCCGCGAGGCGATGAAGCGCATCGGCCTCGACGTGCCGCGCTCGCACCAGATCAAGACGCTGAGCCAGGCGCTCGCCGCGCTCGACGACATCGGCCTGCCGGCGATCATCCGTCCGTCGTTCACGCTCGGCGGCACCGGCGGCGGCATCGCCTACAACAAAGGCGAGTTCATCGAGATCGTCGAGCGCGGCATCGACGCCTCTCCCACCAGCGAGGTGCTGATCGAGGAATCGGTGCTCGGGTGGAAGGAATTCGAGATGGAGGTGGTGCGCGACAAGCGCGACAACTGCATCATCATCTGCTCGATCGAGAACGTCGATCCGATGGGCATCCACACCGGCGACTCGATCACCATCGCGCCGGCGCTCACGCTGACCGACAAGGAATACCAGATCATGCGCGACGCCTCGATCAAGGTGTTGCGCGAGATCGGGGTGGAGACCGGCGGCTCCAACGTGCAGTTCGCCATCAACCCGGCCGACGGCCGGCTGGTCATCATCGAGATGAACCCGCGCGTGTCGCGCTCCTCGGCGCTGGCTTCGAAGGCGACCGGCTTTCCCATCGCCAAGGTCGCCGCCAAGCTCGCGGTGGGCTACACGCTCGACGAGATCGCCAACGACATCACGGGCGGCGCCACGCCGGCCTCGTTCGAGCCGACCATCGACTACGTGGTCACCAAGATTCCGCGCTTCGCCTTCGAGAAATTTCCCGGCGCCGAGCCGGTGCTCACCACCTCGATGAAATCGGTGGGCGAGGCCATGGCGATCGGCCGTACGTTCCAGGAGTCGCTGCAGAAGGCGTTGCGCTCGCTGGAGACCGGGCTGACCGGCCTCGACGAGATCGCCATAGAAGGGCTCGACCAGGGCGACGACCTCAACGCCATCCGTGCCGCCCTGGGGCGGCCGACGCCGGACCGTCTGCTCAAGGTGGCGCAGGCCATGCGGCTGGGTGTGAGCGACGCGCAGATTCATGCCTCGTGCCGGATCGATCCGTGGTTCCTGGCGCAGATCCGGGCCATCGTCGACATGGAGGCCACCATCAAGGCGAGCGGCCTGCCGGCGACGCCGAACACCTTCCGGCGCCTGAAATCCATGGGCTTTTCCGACGCGCGGCTGGCCAAGCTGACGGGTGCGACCGCCGCCGAGGTGACGCAGCGACGGCGCGCGCTCGGCATCCGGCCGGTGTTCAAGCGCATCGACACCTGCGCGGCCGAATTTTCTTCGCCGACTGCCTACATGTATTCGACCTACGAGGCGCCCTTCGCCGGCCGCCCGGCGGACGAGGCGCAGCCGTCGGCGCGCCGCAAGGTCGTGATCCTCGGCGGCGGGCCGAACCGCATCGGGCAGGGTATCGAGTTCGACTATTGCTGCTGCCATGCCGCCTTCGCGCTGCGCGATGTCGGCTACGAAACCATCATGATCAACTGCAACCCGGAAACGGTCTCGACCGACTACGACACGTCCGACCGTCTCTATTTCGAGCCGCTCACCGCCGAGGACGTGCTGGAGATCATCGACACCGAGCGGGCGAACGGCGAGCTGGTCGGGGTGATCGTCCAGTTCGGCGGCCAGACGCCGCTCAAGCTCGCCAAGGCGCTGGAGGACGCCAAGGTGCCGATCCTCGGCACCTCGCCCGACGCCATCGACCTTGCCGAGGACCGCGAACGGTTCCGCAAGCTTCTGGACCGGCTCAAGCTGCATCAGGCTGAGAGCGGGATTGCCACCAGCCCGGGCGAGGCGCGCGCCATCGCGGACCAGATCGGCTATCCGGTGCTGATCCGGCCGTCCTACGTGCTCGGCGGCCGCGCCATGGAGATCGTGCACGACGGCGGCCAGCTCGACCGCTATATCGCGCGGCTCGCGTCCGATCTCGACCGCCCGTCCGACCTGGCGGTGTCGGCCAGGCAGCCGCTGCTCATCGACCGCTATCTGTCGGATGCCAGCGAGGTCGACGTCGACTGCCTGTGCGACGGCCGCGACACCTATATCGCCGGCATCATGGAGCACATCGAGGAGGCCGGCATCCACTCGGGCGATTCCGCCTGCTCGCTGCCGCCCTATTCGCTGAAACCGGGGACGATCGCGGAGATCGAGCGCCAGACCCGCGAGCTCGCGCTCGCGCTCAATGTCGGCGGCCTGATGAACGTGCAATACGCCGTGAAAAACGGT
Source organism: Xanthobacteraceae bacterium (assembly GCA_035259885.1). Taxonomy (GTDB): domain Bacteria; phylum Pseudomonadota; class Alphaproteobacteria; order Rhizobiales; family Xanthobacteraceae; genus DATFWC01. The sequence goes on along the minus strand of DATFWC010000184.1, from coordinate 1,024 downwards.
GAGGTCTACGTGCTCGAGGTCAACCCGCGCGCCTCACGCACGGTGCCGTTCGTCGCCAAGGTGATCGGCATCCCAATCGCCAAGATCGCCGCCCGCATGATGGCCGGCGAGAGCCTCGCCAGTTTCAAGCTGAAGCCCCCGCGGTTCGACCATATCGCCGTCAAGGAGGCGGTGTTCCCGTTCGCCCGCTTCCCCGGCGTCGACACGGTGCTGGGGCCGGAGATGCGGTCAACCGGCGAGGTCATGGGGCTCGACCACTCGTTTGCCGCCGCCTTCGCCAAGAGCCAGATCGGCGGCGGCTCGCGCCTGCCGCGCGAGGGGACCGTGTTCGTCTCGGTCAAGGACAGCGACAAGCCGCGCATCGTCGATGCTGCCAAGCTCCTCGCCACGCTGGGCTTTAACATCATTGCCACCGCCGGGACCCAGCGCTACCTGGCCGAACAGGGGGTCAAGGCCGACAAGGTCAATAAGGTCCTGGAAGGCCGGCCCCATATCGTCGATGCCATCAAAAACCGGCAGGTTCAGGTGGTTTTCAACACCACCGAGGGGGCCCAGGCCCTGGCCGACAGCCGGTCGCTGCGCCAGGCGGCCCTCTTGCATAAAGTCCCGTACTACACCACTCTTCATGGGGCCGTCGCGGCAGCGCTGGGCATCAAGGCCTACCTCGCCGGAGATCTTGAGGTACGTGCGCTGCAGACATATTTCGGCCAGGCCTGACGGTTGAAATCGGTCAGGCCGGCCTAAGGCGGTGTGAAGAATGGGAAAAGTTCCGCGGTCGCGGCGCCGGTAGATCGGCCCGCGATCGGAACTTTTTTCGCCGTTGTCGGTTCGCACGGATTGCCGCCGCGCCCCGCGGCGGCGCGTAGACCTGGAAATGTCCTGACGGGTGATTCGGCGATTCGGAGGGGATCGGCGGGTTGTACGGCGGGTCGGAGGTGATGGAGCAATGGAAAAGATTCCGATGACAGCCGAAGGCTATGCGGCGCTTGAGAACGAGCTCAAGCAGCGCCAGTCGGTCGAGCGC
>DATFWC010000183.1:0-5421 GCA_035259885.1 Xanthobacteraceae bacterium | reverse complement strand
GGCCGCTGGCGCAAGCTGAAGGCGCGCGAATGGCGCGGCTGCCGGTCGTGCAATCTTGCGGTCTGGCGCTCGGACCTCGAACGGGTGGACGGTTTCGATGCCGCCTATACGGGCTGGGGCAAGGAGGATTCGGATCTCGTGGTCCGCCTTCTGCATGCCGGGGTGGCGCGCAAGGACGGACGTTTTGCCACCGGCGTCCTGCATCTGTGGCATCCGCAGGCAGACCGCTCCGACCTGGCGCGCAACGAGATCAGGCTGGAAAAAGCCCTCGGCGGCGATCACGTGCGCGCCCGCTGCGGATTGTCGGAGCTTGGCCACGATGGCGCCGCGGCCGCCAATGCGGGTGCCCGAACGGCGGCGACGTCATGGTCGGAAGGCCGATGACGGAAATCGCACCGATCGGCTTCGACGCCGGATCCTTGCGCGCGCGGTTGGCGAAGGTCGCAGATTGCCTTGCGGTCGCGGTGGCCGTGTCGCTGCCGTGGTCGACGTCGGCGACCGGCGCGCTGGTTGTGCTCTGGGTGCTGGCGCTGGCGCCCACGATCACGCTCGCCGAGCTGCGGCGCGAACTGGCCCGCCCCGAGTCCGGTCTTCCGCTTCTCCTCTGGGCGCTCGGGATCGTCGGCATATTGTGGGCCGACGCCAGCCTGGCCGAGCGCCTCGACGCCACGCGCGGCCTGCACAAGCTCCTCGCGATCCCGCTTCTGCTGATCCAGTTCCGCCGCTCGGACAAGGGTTTTTTCGTCCTCGGGGGCTTTCTTGCCTCGTGCGCGGCGCTGCTCGTGGTGTCATGGGCCATGTATCTGTTCCAGCCGCGGCCATGGCGCATGGGCGTGCCGGGCGTGCCGGTCAAGGACTACATCGTCCAGAGTGCCGAGTTCCTGCTCGCGGCCTTTGCATGCAGCCATCTCGCCATGACGGCCTGGCACGATGGCCGGCGCCGGCTGGCGCTGGCGCTCGTGGCTCTTGCCATCGTGTTCCTTGCCAACATGGCCTTCGTGGCGACCGGACGCACGTCGCTTGTGGCTTTTCCGGTGCTGCTGCTTCTGTTCGGCGCGCAACGGTTCGGCGCCAGGGGAACGCTCGCATTGGCGCTCGGCGGCGTGCTGTTTGCGCTCGCGATCTGGGCCTCGTCACCATATCTGCGCGGGCGGGCGCTCGGCGTGCTCGACGAGATGCAGCGCTACCACAGCCAGAATGCCGAAACGTCGGCCGGCTATCGCCTGGAATTCTGGAAAAAATCGATTGGCTTCGTAGCCGAGGCACCGGTGTTCGGCCATGGCACCGGTTCCATACCGGCCCTGTTCCGCGGGGCCATGGGCCATGACAGCCGCATTGCAGCGGCTGTCACCGGCAATCCTCACAATCAGACGCTGGAGATCGCGATTCAATTCGGCCTGCTCGGCACCATCCTGCTGTATGCGATGTGGATCGCGCACGGCGCCATGTTCACCGGGGACGGCTTTCCCGGCTGGCTCGGCCAGGCGCTGGTGCTGCAGACCGTCGTGGGCTCGCTGTTCCTGTCCTATCTGTTCGATTTTTCGACCGGATGGCTCTATGCCTTCGGCGTCGGAGTCCTCGGGGGAATGGTGGATCAGGGCAAGGCACCGGCTGCCCCCGATCCGGCCGAGTCCCGCCAGAATCATTCGTGACACACAGGGGCTTTACAGGATCGCCTGGGCCGGGTCATGTGAGGCGGCTCAGGCGCCCGTTCCGGGCGGGGGAGTGGTGTTCCGATTGCCCAGATTCACGTCGCGTAAGGCGCTGATCATCGTTCACGATCTGCTCGCCACCGTGGCGGCGATCGTGGCGAGCTTCTACATCCGCTTCGAGGAGGCCGGGCTGGAGGCGCGGCTCGACGCGCTGCTGGCCGTGCTGCCCGGCTTCGTCGCCTATGCCGGCGTGGTCTATTTCATCTTCCGCCTGTACGAGGGGAAGTGGCGTTTCGCGTCGCTTCCCGATCTCTTCAACATCTTCCGCGCCGTGACGGTGTTGGCGCTGTCGCTGCTGGTGCTGGACTACATCCTGGTCTCACCCAATCTCCTGGGCACGTTCTTCTTCGGCAAGATCACCATTGCGCTCTACTGGTGCCTCCAGATGCTGTTCCTGGGCGGCCCGCGCATCACCTATCGCTATTTTCGCTATGCGCGCACGCGCCAGCAGGCCACGCGCGCGGATGCGACCCCGATCCTGCTGCTCGGGCGCGCGGCCGATGCCGAGGTGCTGATCCGCGCGGTGGAAAGCGGGGCCGTGAAGAAGATCTGGCCGATCGGCGTGCTGTCCCCGTCGGAGGCCGATCAGGCCCAGGCCATCCGCGGGATTCCCGTGCTCGGCCGGCTCACCGAGCTCGAGCGCATCGTCACCGACCTGCAGGCGCGCGGCCAGCGCGTGGCGCGCCTGGTGCTGACGGCGAGTGCCCTGGTGCCCGAAGCCAAGCCCGAGGCCATCCTGCTGGAGGCGCGGCGCCTGGGCCTGACCACGAGCCGGCTTCCCTCGCTGGAGGGGGTCAGCGACGCCGACGGGCAGACCGTGCGGCTGGCGCCGATCATGGTGGAAGACCTGCTGCTGCGGCCGAGCGCCAAGATCGACTATCAGCGCCTAGAGACCGTCGTGCGCGGCAGGGCCGTGGTTGTGACCGGGGGCGGCGGCTCGATCGGCTCGGAGATCTGCGATCGTGTCGTGACGTTCGGCGCCGCGCGGCTGCTCATCCTCGATACTCAGGAACCGGGGCTGCAGCAGATTCTCGAGCTGCTCGCCGCCAAGGACTCGGGTGCCAAGATCGAGGGGCGCATCGCCGATGTGCGCGATCGCGACCGCATGTTCCGCCTGATCGGCGAGTTCAAGCCCGACGTCGTGTTCCACGCCGCCGCGCTCAAGCACGTGCACCTGGTCGAGCACGACTGGGGCGAGGGCGTGCGCACCAACGTGTTCGGCTCGGTCAATGTCGCCGATGCGGCGGCGGCCGCCCATGCCACCGCCATGGTCATGATCTCGACCGACAAGGCGATCGAGCCGGTGTCGATGCTGGGCGCGACGAAACGCTTCGCCGAGATGTACTGCCAGGCGCTCGACGCCGACCTCGCGCGCCGCCACGACGGCGGCCGCCGCGCCATGCGGCTGATCGCCGTGCGGTTCGGCAACGTACTCGCCTCCAACGGCTCGGTGGTTCCCAAGTTCAAGGCGCAGATCGAGGCGGGCGGACCGGTCACCGTCACGCATCCCGACATGGTGCGCTACTTCATGACCATCCGCGAAGCCTGCGACCTCGTGGTCACGGCCGCCAGCCATGCACTCGGCCCGCAGCGCTCCGACGCCTCGGTCTACGTCCTCAACATGGGCCAGCCGGTCAAAATCGTCGATCTTGCCGAGCACATGATCCGGCTGTCCGGGCTGGAGCCGGGACGCGACATCGAGATCACGTTCACGGGCATTCGTCCCGGCGAACGCCTCAACGAGATTCTGTTCGCGCGCGACGAGCCGATCGCCGAGACCGGAATCCCGGGGATCGTGGCGGCGCGGCCCGTGCATCCGTCGCTCGAGGCGATGCGGGGCTGGCTTGCCGCCCTCGAGCAGGGACTGACCCGCAATGAGCGCGCCGCCGTGCAGGGCGTGCTGCATGCCGCGGTGCCGGATTTTCGCGGCGCCGCCGCGTAGCGCCGTAGCCCGCCTGGAGCGAAGCGAAATGCGGGAGCGGCCCATCGCGCATTGCGCTTCGCTCCATCCGGGTTACTGGGAACGCCGTGACTCTGGCCACTCCATGTGATGATCACCACCCATGCCCAAGCTCCGCGTCCACAGCTTCTCCATTTCCATTGACGGTTATGGCGCTGGTCCCAACCAGGACCTCGACAACCCGCTCGGCGTCGGTGGCATCGCGCTGCATGATTGGGCTCTCGCCACCCGCACGTTTCGAAAGATGTTCGGCATGGACGGCGGCACGACCGGTATCGACGACGACTTCGCGGCGCGCGGGTTCGACAACATTGGCGCATGGATCATGGGCCGCAACATGTTCGGGCCGATCCGGGGACCCTGGCCCGACGACGCATGGAAGGGCTGGTGGGGCGACGACCCGCCGTACCACACGCCCGTCTTCGTGCTGACCAACCACAAGCGGGCATCGATCACGATGGACGGGAAGACGACCTTCCACTTCGTTACCGACGGCATCCTGGCCGCGCTGCGACGCGCGATGGACGCCGCCAACGGCCGGGACGTCCGGCTGGGCGGCGGGGTCGCCACGATCCGGCAATATCTGCTGGCAGGACTGGTGGACGAAATGCACCTGGCCATCTCTCCCGTCGTGCTCGGCACCGGAGAGCACCTATTTGCCGGCATCAATGGCAAAGAACTCGGCTATCAGTGCAGCGGGCATACGCCCACATCAGGCGCCACCCACATCGTCCTGACCAAGCGAATTAGTGACACATGTAACTAGTGACACATAACGCGCAAGTTTTTTCGAATGCCACTGGAGCCTGCTGGTCATTCACGACATAATGCAACCGGGGCTGATTCCGCGAGCGGGCGCTCGCGTGGGTTTGGCGGCCATCAGCCGCCGCCGGGTGGGGCTTAGATCCTGAAGCTCCCGCTGCACTCACGTTTGCACACCTCGACATAAGAGCTTGCTCGCCATGTCGACGTTTTTTGCCTTTCTCCATCATGTCGCGGCGTTCGCGCTGGTCGGGGCGCTGGCGGTCGAGTTCGTGCTGATCGGTCAGGAGTTGACCCTCGCCAGCGCGCGCAGGTTGCCCATCGTCGACGCCGTCCTGGGGGTCTCAGCCAGCCTGGTATTGATCGTCGGGTTGCTGCGCGTGTTCTATTTCGAAAAAGGCTCGCTCTATTATTTCTCGAGCCATGCTTTTCTGACAAAGTTTGCTGTCTTCATCATCCTCGCGCTCCTGTCGATTGTGCCGACGCTTGAATTCCTGTCGTGGCGCAAGGCGGTGAAGGCGGGACAGGTGCCGGTCGTGGATGCAAAGAGAATGAGGCTCGTCCGCTCGATCATCCACGGCGAATTGGCAGGCATCGTCATTATCCTGCTTTGCGCCGCCATCATGGCGCGCGGCGGCTGGCGTTGACGACGATGCGGCTGCTCGACAAGCGTTCGACAGTTCGCCTGCTCCTGGTGGCGGCAATCGCCGGCGCGCTGTTCCTGGCCCATTTTGGCCAGGCCGAGGCCACCGGTCCGTATGACGGCGAGTGGAGCGGCTCAGCGACGGCAATCAGAGACGGTCGATGCAAGGCGGCCAATGTTACGCTGACCATCCGCAACAACGAGGCGGCTGGGCAAGCGAAGTTCGAGGTCGATTCGCGAAGCATCTTTGGCACCGTTCGGCCGGACGGCACGCTTGGAGCCACGATAGGTTTCCAGTATCTCACCGGGAAATTCACCGGCGACAGCTTCGAAGGGACCTTTCA
>DATFWC010000182.1:0-2397 GCA_035259885.1 Xanthobacteraceae bacterium | reverse complement strand
CGCCGTCAGCGTGCGATGCACCGCCTGGGCCGACGCGAACGGGCCAAAATAGTCGCCCGGCCGCGTGCGAGCGCCGCGGTGCTTCATGATCTGCGGCGCCGGATGATCGCCGGTCAGCAGGATGTAGGGGAACGACTTGTCGTCGCGCATCAGCACGTTGAAGCGCGGGCGCAGGCGCTTGATCAGGTTCGCCTCGAGCAGCAGCGCCTCGGTTTCCGTCGCCGTCGTGACGAACTCGAGTGCGACGGTTGCCGCGATCATGCGCTCGATGCGGCTGTCGTGACCGGTCGGCCGCGCATAGGCGGTGACGCGCTTCCTGATGTTCTTCGCCTTGCCGACATAGAGGACCTCGCCGGCGCGATCGAGCATCCTGTAGACGCCGGGCGCGGCCGGCGCATGCCGCGCATGCGTCAGGATGGCGGCGCGGCCGGGGCCGAGCCCGCCCGGCGCGGAAAACTCCTCCTCGGTCGCGGGCGCCTCGTCGACCTGCGGCAGGCTCGGTTCCTCGTCCTCCTCGGCGAGGTCGAGGTCCGGCTCGATGTCCTTTTTCAGTGTCGCCATCGTAAGCAATCATGCGGACGGCGGCGCCCGGCGGGAGCGCCAAAGTCCTGGATGGACGTCATTTAGGAAGTGTCAGGCATAACCAATAGTCTTCGTGCCGGGCGCGCAAGATTAACTCAATCTTTTCCGTAAGAACCACAATCATCGAATCGCCGATATTCGGCCGTGCCGCGGCCGTTTCGCTCTCCTTTCTCGGGGACGTGCTGGACGAAAAACCGTGCGGCGACTGCCTTTGGCAGGCAAAAAGGAAGAGGCGACCGGGACTGCGAAGAATCCCGGGCGACAGGGGGGATGAACAAACTCCGCGCGACCGTGGCTTTGATGCTGGCGACCTGGCCGGCGATGGCGGCGGATTTTCAACCCTACGGCAAGGCGCCGCCGTTGCCCGGCCCCGGCTACAAATGGTCCGGGCCGTATTTCGGGATCAATCTCGGCTACCTGTGGGGAACCGCCACCACGCTGGGCCTGAACCCGCGCGGCTGGGCCGGTGGAGCTCAAGGCGGCTATAACTGGCAGGTGGGACAGGTCGTGTTCGGCGGCGAGACCGACCTGCAGGTCTCCGCGGCCGACGACACGTTCGCGTCGTTCAAGTTCTCCAATCCGTGGTTCGGCACCGCGCGCGGACGCCTCGGCTATGCGTTCGAGAACGTGCTCCTCTATGCAACCGTAGGTCTTGCCTATGGGGGCGGCCGGTTCGAAATTCCCGGCTTGAGCGAGACCCGCACCCATCTCGGCTGGGCCGGGGGAGGCGGCCTGGAGATCGGCTTGACCCCCAACTGGTCGGCCCGGGCCGAGTACCTGTTCATCGGGCTGAGCGACAAGACCTACGTGGTGTCAGGGGTCAGCAGCGGGATCGACTCACACCTGGTGCGGACCGGCCTGAGCTTCCGATTCTAGGCCGCCGGCAGCGCGCCCCGGATGGCCGCGCTTTTTCCCCAATTTGCCCTTGACGTTTCACCGTCGCGCGCCCCGCCAAGTTACGAATTATGCACGATTTTGTCCGGGTGTTGTTTCCGGGTCACGGCTGGCGACTATTTGGCCCCGGAGAGGGGCCTTAGCCGGCTTTAACCTTGAGCGGGGCAGGTCGCGCGTTTAAATTCCCGAGTGGCCCAGGGGGTAGAATCCGTGGTGCAGCGTGTATTGCTGGCGAGCGCTGTGATCGTGCTTGCCGCGGCCGGGCAGCCGGCGGCGGCGGCTGATCTCGGCCGCATGCCGGCCAAGGCACCGCCAATCGCGGCCCCGGTCCCGGTGCAGAACTGGACCGGCCTCTATGTCGGCGGCAATGCCGGTTACTCCTGGGGCCGCACCGACGTCGATTATAACCTGGGCGGTTTTCCGACATTCAGCACCACGCTCGATCCCAACAGCTTCATCGGCGGTGGCCAGATCGGATACAACTGGCAACTGGGCACCATGGTCCTGGGCATCGAGGGCGATCTCGCCTGGCGCCACGGCACCGATTCGGCGACGTTCACGAGCGGCAATGCCTTCGGCGATTTTGCCTCATTCAGCACCGAGCAGAACTGGGTCGGCACGGTCCGGCCGCGCGTCGGCTTCGCCACCCACAACTGGCTGATCTACGGCACCGGAGGCGTGGCCTTCGGCGGGTTCAAGCACGCCTACGCGGAGACGCGGCCGGGCGTGGTGTCCCGCGCGGCCGCCGATTCGGATACCAAGGCTGGCTGGACGGCCGGCGGCGGTGTCGAGTACGCCTTCACCAATCAGTGGTCGCTCGGCGTCGAATACCTGTACACGGATTTCGGCAGCACCACGCTGGTGCAGCCTATCGTGGGGCCGCTGCCGGGTTCCACCGCGACGTTCGACGACAAATCGCAC
>DATFWC010000181.1:0-3181 GCA_035259885.1 Xanthobacteraceae bacterium | reverse complement strand
GCCGGCGGCTCGGTCGGCTTCACGCGCAGCAGCACGAAGGCGCTGCCATTGTGGTCACGCAGCAGCCGGGCGCCGTCAGGAATGTCGTCGGCGCGCGCCACCGTGCGGGTGTGCGCGATGCCGGCGCCGGCGGCGATCTTTTCCAGGTCGACGCCGAGGCTGGTGTGGCTCTTCTGCCAACCGGTCTCGCCATAGTGGCCGTTGTCGATGCACAGGATCGCCAGATTTGGCGGGTTCATCACCGCGATGGTGGCAAGGGCCCCGAGATTCATCAACAGCTCGCCGTCGCCGGTGACCACCAGCACGCGCCGGTCGGGCCGTGCCAGGGCCAGGCCGAGGCCCATCATGCAGGCGGCCCCCATGGCGCCGCCCAGCGAATAGACGTGCGCGGCATCGCCGGTCACGGCGCCGACGTCGCAGGCGGTGCCGCCGAGGCCGGCGATGAGCAAAAAGTCCTCATGCCGCCCGATCAGCACCGGCACGGCCTCGCTGCGCTCGAGCACGAGGTCGGGCGCAATGACCTTGGCGACATGCGGTGTCGTGGATGCGCTCAAAACGGCTTGGCTCCGATCAGTTTCTGGCCGAGCAGGACGGCGACCGCCTGGCCGGCCTTGAACGCCATGGTGAGCGCCGCAACCGTGGTGGCGACCACCTCGTCCGGCTGCTCGATGCGCAGGCAGATCAAGCCCATCGCTTCGAGCACCGGCTGCGTCGCCTGTCCCATGGGGAACTGCCACGGGTTTCCCTCGCCGAAATCGCCGCGCATGCTCACCAGCGTCAGGAACGGAAAGCGTGCGCCCTTGATCAGCGACAGCATGTTGATGCAGTTGCCGACGCCGCTCGACTGCATGAGCAGCACGGCGCGGGCCCCGCCGAGATCGGCGCCGGCGATGAGCGCCACGCCTTCCTCCTCGGTGGTGAGCGGGATCGAGCGCACGTCGGGATCGGCCAGCGAGCGGTCGATCAGGATCTGGTGGCCGGCGTCCGGCACATAGGCGAACTGCGTCACGCCGTGGCGGCGCAGCAGGTCGTAGAGCTCGTCCTGCCAGCCTCCGGTGCCGGCGCGGCCGGCGTTGAGCGACCGGTGGCTTGCCTCGTTCATGTCACTCCGCCTTGGCGCCCGACTGGCGCACGATCGCCGACCACTTGGTCTCCTCGCGGTCGATGTCGGCCGCATACTCGTCCGGCGTGCTCGCCAGCGGCTCGGTGCCGTCGGCCGCCATGCGCTCCTGCGTGTCGGGCGCCGCCACCGCCTCGCGCAGCGCCGCGTTGAGCTTGTCGATGACCGGGCGTGGCGTGCCCGCCGGGGCCGCGATGCCGTAGTGCAGCACGGATTCATAGCCCGGCAGGCCGGCTTCCGCGACCGTGGGCAGATCCGGCAGCGCGTTGGCGCGCCGCGCTCCGGTCACCGCCAGCGCCCGCACCTTGCCTTCCTTCACCAGCTGCACGGCCGGTGGCAGCGAGCTGAAGTAGATCGCCACATGGCCGCCGACCAGATCGGTGAGCGCCGGCCCGCTGCCGCGATAGGGCACATGGGTGAGCTTCACGTCGGCCATGTATTCGAACAGCACAGTGCCGAGGTGGATGCCGCTGCCGACGCCGGCGGAGGCGTAGGTGAGTTTTCCGGGCTCGCGCCGCGCCAGGTCGATCAGCTGCCGGATCGAGGTGGCAGGAACCGACGGATGCACCAGCACCACCAGGGCGCTGCGCCCGATCAGGCCGACCGGCGCAAAATCCTTGCGCGGATCGTAGCCGACATTGGCGTAGAGCGTCGGGTTGACGGCGAGCGTACCGGTGCCGCCGATCACCAACGTGTAGCCGTCGGGTGCGCTCTTCGCCACTTGGCGCGTAGCGATGGTGCCGCCGGCGCCGGCGCGGTTCTCGACCACGATCTGCTGCCCGAGCGTGCGGCTCATCTTGTCGGCGACGATGCGCGCCATGGCGTCGTTGCCGCCGCCCGCCGCATAGGGCACCACCAGCGTGACCGGCCGCGTCGGGTAATCCTGGGCGAGCGCCGGCGCCGGCGCCACCAGGGCGACGAGAACGAGCGCCGGCAGCCAGCGCATGTTGGCGGATCGTTGCATGCTATTCGGCCTTCAGCCCGATCGAGCGGATGAGGTTAGCCCACTTGGTCTCGTCGCGGTCGATCAGCGCCGCGTGCTCCTCCGGCGTGGTCGGCATGGGCTCGCCGCCTTCGTTGAAGATGCGCCGGCGCACGTCGTCGAAGCCGAGCACCGTCTGCAATTCCTTGTTCAGCCGCTCGACGATCGCGCGCGGCGTGCCGGCGGGCGCCACCAGCCCGTAATAGAGCGTGGCGTCGAAGCCGGGCAGCCCCGACTCGGCCAGCGTCGGCACGTCGGGCAGAAGCGTTGAGCGTTTCGCCGCGGTGCTGGCGAGCGCCCGGATCAGTCCGCTGTCGAGCGCGCCGCGCGACACCGGGATCGGATTGAATCCGACCTTCACGTGGCCGCCCGCCAGATCGGTGATCAGCGGCTGCGATCCCTTGTAGGGGATCTGCTGGACTTTCACGCCGGCCTGCAGCGCGAACAGTTCTGAGGCGAGATGATTCACCGTGCCGGTGCCGGGTTGGCCCACCTGGTACGGCTCGGGGGAGCTCTTCATCATGGCGATGAGCTCGGAAACATTTTTTGCCGTCACGCTGGGATGCACTAGCAGCAGGCCCGAAGCCGCGGCAATGAGCCCGACCGGTGCAAAATCCCGGCGCGGGTCATAGCCGATGTCGCGGTACATGCTGGGCGCGGTCGCCAGGTTCGACGTGTAGCCGAGCAGCAGCGTGTATCCGTCGGGCGCGCTCTTCGCCACCTGGCGCGTGCCGACGGTGCCGCTGCCGCCGCTGGCGCGGTTTTCCACGACCACCTGCTGGCCCAGAAGCTCGCTGAGCTTGTCGGCGACGGCGCGCGCCATGATCGAGTTGGTGCCGCCGGGCGGCAGCGGAATGACCAGCGTGATTGGGCGGTTGGGGTAGGCCTGCGCGCCCGCGTCCGCCGGCAGCGCGAACGCCAGCGCCAGCGCGGCAAGCAATGTCCGCCACGCGGACATCTACTCGGCCTTGGCGCCGGACTCGCGCACAACCTTCGACCACTTGGTCTCGTCCTGGTCGATGTGCGCCGCGTATTCTTCCGGCGTGCTCGGCAACGGCTCGGCGCCGTCGGTGGCCAGG
>DATFWC010000180.1:0-3408 GCA_035259885.1 Xanthobacteraceae bacterium | reverse complement strand
GCCATCATGCTCGGCGGCGCCGCGTTCCATGCCGCGCACAAGCTCAAGGCAAAGCTCATAGCCATCGCGGCGCACGACCTCGGCATCCCGCCGGACCGCGCGATTTACCGCGAGGGCGGCGTGTGCGATGCCGCGACGCCCCAGCGGCGCCGGGGCTGGCCGGATCTCGTCACGATCGCGCACCGCCAGTTCCATCGCCTGCCCCCGGATGTCGAGCCGGGCCTGTCGGTGAGCCACGTCATGCAGGTGCCGACCGGCGGCGCGCTGCCCACGGCCGACGGCCGCGTGCAGATGTATCCGTGCTTCTCGTTCGAGTTTCATCTCGTCTTGCTGGCCATCGATCCCGAGCTGGGAAGAACGGAAATCGCGCGCTACCTCGTCGGCCACGACTGCGGCACGGTGATCAATCCCAAGATCGTGCGTGGCATGACCATGGGCGGCATCGCGCACGGCATCGGCGCGGCGCTCTACGAGGAATTTGCCCACGACGAGCACGGCCAGCTCGTGACCCAGACCTTCATGGATTACGTCATGCCGTCGTCCCACGAGGTGCCGCCGGTCGAGATCGTGCATCACGCCACCCCGTCGCCGCACACCGTGTTCGGCCAGAAGGGATCGGGCGAGTCCGGCTATCTCGGCGCGCCGGCGGCCATCGCCAGCGCCGTCAACGATGCGCTGCGGCCGCTGGGGATTTCCGTCAACCGCACGCCGATCAAGATGGCATGGTTGAGCGATCTGATCGCCGAGGTGAAAGCAAGATCATGACAAGGACAATGAGTGACATGAGGCCGAGCCGCTTGCTCCACCTCTCCCCAGGGGGGAGAGGTCGCGCCGAAGGCGCGGGTGAGGGGGCAAGAGCCTATCGAGAATCACTTGCCCCCTCACCCCGCCCCTCTCCCCGCCGGGGAGAGGGAGCGCGCCGCGTTCGTGGCAGCGTCAGTGCCTGAACCCGAGCCGCGAAGGAAGCAACCGAATGATCATCGACTCCCACGCCCATCTGGTCCCGCCGGATCTTCTCGTCGACGTCCGCAAGAACAAGGACCGGTTCCCCTCGCTGAACGTCATCGAGGATGCCGGCAGCCTCGCCTTCGCGTTTGCCGGCCGCAAGCCGACGCGGCCGGTGTCGAAACCACTGTCCGATCTCGCCGGCCGCCTCGCCTGGATGGACCAGCAGGGCATCGACCGCCAGGTGGTCGGCGGCTGGGTCGACATGTTCGGCTACGAGCTGCCGGGTGCAGAAGGCGAAGCCTGGAGCCGCCTCATCAACGACGCCCTGCTGACGGCCGCCAAGGCGGAGCCGCGTTTCGTACCGCTTGCCACCGTGCCGCTGCAGGACGGCGTGCGCGCCGCCGCGGTTCTCAAGGCCGCCATGGCGGCCGGTGCCCCCGGCGCCATGATCGGTACGCTGCCGCGCGGCGTCGGCTCCGTGCTCGACCATGCCGACCTCGACCCGTTCTGGGCCGCGGCGGATTCCTCTGGCGCCGTCATCCACATCCACCCGAGCTTCGATGCCGGCGACGTCCGGGTGAATGATTTCGGTCTGGCCAATGCGGTCGGCCGCATCACCGACGCCATGGTGGCGGTGGCCCGCCTCGTCGCCAGCGGCCACGTGACCCGTTACGCCAATGCCCACATCGTGGTCCCCATGGGCGTCGCGGCACTCCCCTTCGTGCTCGGCCGCCTGCAGCGCAACCATGCAATCACGCCCGGCATCGGCGATCCCGTGCCGGCGCTGGCGCGCCTCTACACCGATACGATCGTGCACGACGCGCGCGTGCTTCAATTTGTCATCCGCATGATCGGCACCGAACGCCTGATGATGGGCTCCGACATGCCTTTCCCGATCGGCGACGCGCAGCCCATGCGCATCGTGACGGATGCCGGGCTGGCGCCCGAGCAGGCCGCTTCGGTCAATGGCGGTCTTGCGGCCAAACTGTTCCGGCTCGCCTGATGCGATACGATGCCGGCGACGATACAGACATCCAGGGAGGGTGATGATGCGATTTGATCGATACGGCTGCGCCGGCGTCTGGCTCGGCCTGGCGCTGGCGGTCGGCGGGGCGACCGACCTGCGGGCCCAGGCGCTGGAAAAAGTCTCCATCGTGATCTTCAGCCCGCCGTCGCTCGGCGCCTTCATGCCGCCGGTGATCAAGGCGAAGAAGCTCGACCAGGCCAACGGGCTGGATATCGCCTTTCAGGAACGACCGCCGGATGCCTACACGGCGCAGTTCAACTCCGGCGAGTTCAAGGTCGGCGGCAGCGCGTCGCTGCTCACCGTCGGGCTTGGCGACGCCCGTGGCGTGAAGCTGCGCTACCTGTTCAACCTGTTCGACTTCTGGGGCGCCGTGGTCACTTCGCGTCCGGAGGTGAAGACGCTGAAGGACCTCGAAGGCCGCCAGCTCGCCGGCGCGCGGTCGACCACGAACTATGTGATGTTCGAGTTCTTCGCCAAGAAACTCGGTGTCGATACGAGCAAGATCCAGGTGCTCAACACCGCCACGCCAGGTCTCGTCAGCTATGCATTGGCGGACCGCGCCGATGCGGTCCAGATCTGGGAACCGGCCTACACGCTGCTCACCGCCAAGAAGCCGAGCATCCGCACCCTCGACATCGCCATCGAGCAGACCTGGAAGTCGTTCGCTGGCGGCAGCCGCATTCCCTATCTCGGCGTCGGCGCCCATGCCGACTGGGCCGACCAGAATCCCGCCACCGTCGCCAAGCTGTACGCGACCTACAAGGCCGCGGCGGAATGGATCACCAAGAACCCCGACGAAGCGGCGCCGCTGGTGGCGCCCGGCGCGTCGGCCGAGGATCTCAAGGCCATGTCGTCGCTGATCCGCAGCAACGAGCGTCTCGCCATGAGCCTGGCGAGCGCCAGCGAGGTGCGCAAGGAGATCGAGGGCGTCTACCGCGCCGGTGTCGAGGTTGGTTACTTCCCGTCGCTTCCCTCCAGCGAGACCATCTACGCCAAACCCATTCCATGATCCATTCGCCCCGCGTCACGCGATTCCTCCAGGCGACAGCGAGCACGCTGGTGCTCGCCGTCCTGTGGCAGATCGCCTCCCTGTTCTTTCCCCACTATCTGTTCCCGCCGGTCCTCGACGTGGTGAAACGGACGCTCGATATTTTCTTATCGGCGCCGCAGCTCGTCGAGGTGCTGGTGACGGCAGGCCGCATCTTCGCCGGCCTCGCCGGCGCCTTCGTGCTCGGCGCCATAGTGGCTCTCCTCATCGGCCGCTCGCCTTTCATCGAGAGCTACGTCACGCCGGTCCTGGTGTTCCTGCAGGGGATTCCCGCGCTCTCCTGGGTGGTGATCGCCATCATCTGGTTCCACGGCATCGAGTTCCGCATCTTCTTCATCATGGTGCTGACCACGCTCCCGGCCTTCACGTTCCAGATCCTCGATGC
>DATFWC010000179.1:0-6245 GCA_035259885.1 Xanthobacteraceae bacterium | reverse complement strand
GCGCGAACAGAACCTGGACGTAGCGGGCGCTGAGACGATGACGCGCCGCCAGCCAGTCGAGCGAGAGTTCCGGCGTGGCGAGCCGGCGCAGGACATCGGCCTTGATGGCGTCGAAGCGCGCGGCGGCGAGGCCGCGCTGCGCGGCGGCATGCGTGGACGCCTCGTCGGTCCCGAGGCACAGCACGGCGAGATCGAGGATGTGCTGGGCCATGGCGTGATTCGCTTCGGCGCCAAGCCGCGGCCCGAACCGGTGCGCGGTCTCGACCTGGTGGAGCAGCAGCTTCGTCAACTCGCGGCTCGCCGGCACCGGGAGCGCGATCTTGGCGTCGAAATCCCGGCATACCTCATGCAGCAACTGGCGCGGGATGCGGATGCTCCAGCGGCTGCCCTTGGTGATTTGCGTGACGCCGGCCGGCTCACCGGCGCTCATCAGCGCCATCTGCCCGAGGTCAAGGTCATTGGACCGTCCGCGCTGCCGCGTCCGGATGGGCGTCGCGGAAGCCACGATCAGATAGAGACAATCGCGCGTGCGCTCGGGAACGTCGTCGCGGCGCGTGACGTGCAGCGGCGTTCCCCGCATGGTGCACACGCCGAGGAACGAGTGCTCGGTGCCACTGAACTCGTTGCAGATGTAGTCGCCCTCGGCCGGCTCGAAATCCGCGGCAAGCCATCGCCGGCCGAACTCCTCCCGCCACTGCTCGTAGCGAGGTCCACAGGCCGGACCGGCATAGCGGCATTGAAACATCGCAAGCTCCGCGGAGGCGCGAAGAACAGTGTCATCATAAGGGCATTGCCGGAAAAATTTCCGCGGAAACTTCACGCGATTCGTGTCAGGCCCATCGATCGTGCGTCCAAGTCCAACAAAATGGACACATGCGTCCATCCGACATGCGTACCAATCCAAGACGCCGTCCGCGACCTGTGGCAGGGATCGCGGCGGCCGACCGCGGCGTGCGCCGGCCGACGGCAACCATAGCGTGCGTCTATGGCGAGGCAAGCGCGCCATGGCGCGTGCGAGTGACGCGAGGAGAGGCGACATGACTCTGGCGATCGGCGATACGGCTCCGGATTTCGCGGCCGAGACCACGGATGGCAGCATCCGCTTCCACGACTGGATCGGCGACAAGTGGGCGGTGCTGTTTTCGCATCCGAAGGATTTCACGCCGGTGTGCACCACCGAGCTCGGGTATATGGCGAAGATCAGGCCGGAGTTCGACCGGCGCGGCGTGAAGATCATCGGCCTGTCGGCCGATCCGGTCACCAGCCACGGCAAGTGGGCGGACGACATCGAGGAGACGCAGGGGTTCGCGCCCAACTACCCGATGATCGGCGATCCCGATCTGCAGGTGTCGAAGCTCTACGGCATGCTTCCTGCCGCCGCGTCGGCGGACGGGCCGCGCACCGCGGCCGACAATCAGACCGTGCGCAACGTCTTCGTCATCGGTCCCGACAAGAAGATCAAGCTGATCCTGGTCTATCCCATGACCACGGGGCGCAACTTCGACGAGGTCTTACGCGTCATCGACTCGCTGCAACTCACCGCCACGCACAAGGTGGCGACGCCGGTGAACTGGAAGCAGGGCGAGGACGTGATCATCGCCGGCTCGGTCAGCGACGACGACGCCAGGAAGGCCTATCCGCAGGGCTGGAAGGCGCCCAAACCCTACATCCGCATCGTGCCGCAGCCGCGGTCGTGAGCGGGCAGTCGCGTGCGCAGCGCGAAGCTCCCGTTGTCGACTCGCACGGCGGGGAGGGCGCCTGACGCGACGCAAGCCTGGGTGCGCGCTCGACTCGCGCGACGAATTGTGAAACAGAAGAAACGTCGCATGAGGCGGAGGGGTCATCATGCTCACGCGCCGCGTCGCTGTGCTCAGCCTGTTCGCGTGCCTGGCTGCAATGTGCGGCGGGGCGCAGGCGCAGAGCGGATTTCCGGCGCGGACCGTGAAATTCATCGTGCCGTTCCCGCCCGGCGGCATCAACGATGTGCTGGCCCGCATCGTCGCCGACAAGCTGCAGGCGAGATGGGGGCAGCCGGTCGTGATCGAGAACAAGACCGGCGCCGGCGGCAATATCGGCGCGGACCTTGCCGCTCATGCGGAGCCGGACGGATATACGCTGCTGGTCGCTCCGCCGGGTCCGCTCGCGATCAACCAGAGTCTCTACCGCCAGCTCTCCTACCGTTCCGACGAGTTCTTGCCGATCACGGTGCTCGGCAAGGTCGCCAACCTGGTCATCGTGCGCAAGGAGCTGCCGGTCGGTTCGCTCACCGAGCTGATCGCCTACATCAAAGCCAATCCCGGAAAAGTGGTGTTCGGCAGCCAGGGCAGCGGCGCCACCCCGCATCTGACCGCCAACATGTTCATGAGCCAGACCGGCACCGAGATGGTTCACGTCCCTTACCGCGGCGAGACGCTGGTGTTGCAGGACATGGTGGGCGGCCATGTCGACCTGTTCTTCGGCAACGTGTCGGCCGCGTTGGCGCTGTGGCGTGACGGCAAGGTGAAGGTCCTGGCCGTCACCGACCAGGTGCGCAGTCCCGTGATGCCGGACGTGCCGACGACGGCGGAGGCAGGGCTGCCGGACCTCGTGTCGTTCGGCTGGTTCGCCGCGGTGGCCCCGCCCAGGACCGCGCCGGCGCTGCAGAACGAGATCGCCGGCGCCACCATCGAGGCGCTGAAGATGCCGGACGTGCAGCAAAAGTTCCGCGCCCTCTCGGTGGAGCCGGTCGCCTCGAGCCCGAGCGAGACGGCGGCCTTTATCCGCGACGAGGCCCGCCGCTGGGGCGACGTCATCCGGCGTACCGGCGTGGTGGTGGAGTGAGGCGCGGCCGGGTGCCCGACCCGGCGCGCCGTGCCTCATTTGAATCTCACGCTGTCCTCGGGTACGGATGCGTCATCGGGGGACCAATGATCGAAAGCCTGTTGTCGTTGTCCGCGAGCGCAGGATGGGCCGGGGAGCGGGGCCTGTTGGCGTTGGGCGTGGTCTTCTTCATTGGCGCGCTCACGTTCCTGCCGCGCCCGCCCGCCTGCATCATCGGTGGCCTGCTTTTTGGCCTGTGGGCGTTCCCGGTGGCGCTGGTTGGAACCACCGTGGGTGCGGTCGTGGCGTTCCTGCTCTCGCGCTACCTGTTGCGATCACATTTTGCCCGCATCATCGCGCGACGCCCGAGGTGGAAGCTCATCGTCACGGCGGTCGATGCCGAAGGATGGCGCCTGCTTGGTCTCCTGCGCCTGGCCTCGCCGTTTCCCGGGACCGCGTCGAACTATCTGTTCGGCCTGACCGGCATGCAGATATGGCCCTATATCGCGGCCACCTTTTTCGGATCCGCTCCCCAGATTCTGGCGTTCATCTATCTTGGGGCCGCCGGCCGAACGGCAATCGATTCGCAATCGATCTCGGCGGCAAAGCTGGCATTCACGCTGACCGGATGCGCGCTCGCGATCCTCGCGGTCTGGCTTGTCACGCGGCGCGTCAGATCACTGCTCGCCCTCAAGCTCGCCGGTTCATCACGCTGAACGGTGGCGCCACGCGCATCCCGCCGCTAGCAATCGCTGTTCCGCAGTCGCCATTCGGGCTGCAGCGGCGGCGCCGGCACATCGCAGGTTTCCGGCGCCTGTTGCGCAGCCGACCGATCGGCCAGGCGGCGAACGTCACGCGGCGTGGCGGCGAAGCGCGCCTTGAAGGCGCGGTTGAAGTAAGAAATGTCGGCAAAGCCGGCGGCCGCCGCGACGTCGTTGACCTTGCGCCAGCGATGGCTCGGGTCCTGCAGCAGCCGATGGGCCATGTGCAGCCGTTGGTCGAGCACGAAGCGCGTGAAGGACGTTCCGGCGCGCTCGAACAGGTGCTGGATGTAGCGCGCGCTCACGCCGTGACGGGAGGCGACAGCCGCCAGGCTCAGGTCGCAGGCAGCGAGCCGGTGCAAAATGTCGGCTTTGATGGCGTCGAAGCGGGCCGCCGCAAGTCCGCGATGCTCGGCAGCATGGGCGGCATCGCGGTCGATCCCGAGGCACAGCCCCACCAAGTCGAGGATGTGCTGCGCCATGGCGTGGTTTTCAGCCGAACCGAGCTTGGGCCCGAACCGATTGGCAATTTCCATCTGATGGAGAAGAAGCCCGGTGAGCTCCCGGTTGGCCGTGATGGGCCGCGCAACCTTGTCTTCGAAATTCCGGCACAGATCCTTCAGCATCTTTTGGGGAATGCGAGCGCTCCAGCGGCTGCCCCTGGTCTGGCGCACCCACGCCGGCTCGCGATTGCTGATCAGGGCCATTTGCCCAACGCCCAGATCGCTCGACCGGCCGCGCTGCCAGGCCTCCAGCCGCGCCCCGGCAGCGACGACAAAATACAGCCAGTCGCGCGCTTCGCCCTGCACGTCGCCGCGGCGAACCGTATGCACCGGCGTACCGCGCAGCGTGCAGACACCCAGGAAGGAGTGCTCGCTGCCTGCGAACTCGTTGACGAGGTAGTCGCCGTCGAGCGGCTGGAAATCGGCAGCAAGCCACTGGCGGGCGTATTCCTCGCGCCATTGCTCGTAGGCCGGTCCGGCCGCCTGTCCTGCATACCGGAAGTGGAACATTTCTGGCCTGCCTCATTCCCGGCCGACGACCATTCCACGATAAGCGCCTCCGGCAGAGGGCGCTTGTAAAAATCGGAGCGGCATATGGATGCAGGCGAACTCGACATCGTTGTGCCCCCGGAGGCGATCAGGCCATTCGTCCGCCGTTATCTCTATGCGAATCGGCGGCTCGAAGCGCCGCTGACGGTCCGCCCCAAGCCGACCGGCTATTCCTACTTCCTCAATAACTTCGGCCTATCGAGCGGCGAGGCGTTTCCCTCGCGCTCGCTGGTCGCCGTGGTGGACGGCAAGGAATTTCCGTCCCTCTCGCGCTGGCACATCTCCGGCCAGATCATGGATCACGCGATCGTCGTTCGGTTTTCCGAGCGCCTGCAGATCGTGTTTTGCGAGCTCGCGGCCAGCGCCCTCTATCGGCTGTTCGGCATTCCCGGCGCACGGATGACCGGCAAATCACAGCCGCTGCCGGCCGTGGCGCCGCACATGGAGGCGCGGGCGCGCGCCCATTTCGTGTGCGGGCCGGAGGCGAGCCGGGAGGAGCATGTCGCCGAGGCCAACGCCTTCTTTCTCGCCCTCACGGAGCGCGCCGGCCCGGGCGATCCCATCGTCGAAGCGGCGGTGGCGCGGTTCGAGGCGGCCAACGGCGCCGTTCGCGTGGCCGACATCTGCAAGCAGCTGGACGTCAATCCGCGCCGCCTCAATGAGCTGTTTCGCCACGTCGTCGGCGTTCCACCAAAATTCTTTGGCCAGATCCTGCAGATCAACTGGGCCGTCGGCCTGCTCTATTTCAAGGACACCGAGACCCTCACGGCGATCGCCCATGAGGCCGGCTTCTATGATCTGGCCCACCTGAGCCATGCGATGCAGCGCTTCTTCCAGGAGGGCCCCGGCGCGTTCCTGCGCAGCAACCACGTCCAGTTCAAGACCTTCCTCGGCGCGTCGCGCCGGTTCGGACCGACGTCGCCGGCCGGTAAGTGAGACGAAGCGTGTGCCGCTATTGGCCGGCGAAGATATCGGCGCTGATGGTGGGCAAACTCGCGGTCGCGTCGTTCCCTCGCCGCTTGCGGCGGCTGGCCCACCAATCAGCGCTACGACAGGCGAATTTGCCCACCCTTCGGAGTTAAATCTTTTCGGGATTCCAGATGATGAAGTTGCCGGCGTTCGGCATCTTCACCTTGGGCAGCGTCTCGGCGTTCATCACGTCGTTCTCGCCGATGATCTTGTTGAGGACGAGGATATAGGCCGACAGCGCGTAGAGCTCGTCGCTGGTCAGCGTTTTCGGCATCGGATACGGCATCGACCGGAACATGACGTCGTACAGCGTCGTCGCATACTTGTAGTAAGGGACCGTCTTCATCGTATCGATGCGGTCGAACTTGCTCGGACCGACCATCGGCAGGTAGCCGGGCGCTGGCTTCACGCCGTTGTCGCCGTGGCACGACGAGCATTTCTCGGCATAGACTTTTGCGCCTTGTGCGGCGGTGCCGCTGCCCGGCGGCAGGCCGGTGCCGTCGGGCAGGATCTCGATGTTCCACGCCGCGATGTCGGCCTCGGTGACCGGCTTGCCAAGGCCCGGCGTTTCGGCGAGCGCCGCGCCGGCGCCGAAGCCGAGCCCGAGCGCGACGGCCAGCAGCGACTTATGCATAGACATGCTTGATCCCTCCCTGGCTGTCGA
>DATFWC010000178.1:0-2430 GCA_035259885.1 Xanthobacteraceae bacterium | reverse complement strand
AGACCGGCCCGGCCCAAGAACATGCAGGAGATCGGGTTGCGCCTGAAACGGTATGGTCCGTTTTCGACAATCGCCGTCGTCGGCTTATTGGTTTCCACCCGTGTGCCTGCCCTGCGGATCGTGGTGATCGCCCAAATCGCGAGCACGAAGCCGACGGAGAACACGGCGCAGCCGGAACGGACTTGGGGACGAACCGCACTTCGTCGACCGTGGCGCGCCAGAAGAAAGCTCTCACCGCGCCGGTAGGTGCGTCCCATACCACGCCAGCGTCTCCTCCATCACCTGGCGGAAGGCGTCGCCGCCATAGACCTCGTAGTGGCCGAAGCCCTTCAGCACCACGAGCTTCTTGGGCTCGCCGGCGCGCGCATACATGGCTTCGCTCTCCTGCGGCGGCACCAGGCGGTCGTCGTCGGTGGTGATGAACAGGATCGGCCGCGGCGCGATGCGGTCGACCACCCATTCGGGATTGAAGCCGAGCGTGTCGTCGATGAACTCGAGCGGCACCTGCGTCACTGCCGCCGGATTGTCGCGCCGCGCCGCCGCGCCCAATTCGGCCGACTGGCGGTCCGGCAGCAGCACGTCGTTGCGGTCGGCAAGCTCGGAGTTGCCGGTGAGCGCGCGCTTGACACGGTCCGCGGCGGCGCGCTCCAGCAGATCATGGTACTCGTCCGGGCGGCGCACGCTGCGCATCCAGCGTGCCCCGTTGCCGATGCCGACCACCGAAACCACGCATTTGACCCGCGGATCGATGGCGGCGACGAACACCACGGTCGCGCCGCCGTAGCTGGTGCCGTAGATGCCGAGGCGGGCCGCGTCCACCTCGGGCTGCGCGCCCATGAAGGTCAGCGCCGCCTGCACGTCGGCGACGCGGCTATAGGGCGCCAGACGGGTTTTCGCCCCGTCGCTGTCGCCCCAGCCCTTGTAGTCGAAGGTCAGCACAACGTAGCCGGCCTCGGCGAGGACGCGCGCGTTGTCCGGCAAATAGATGCTGCGCACGCCGGTATAGCCGTGACACAGCACGATGCCGGCGCGCCGCTCGCCGGGCTTGATGTCCGCCGGCAGGAACAGATCGCCCGCGAGCTTGACGCCCTCGCTGTAGAAGGTCACGGGCTTCAGCATGGTTCTCCCCGCCGGCGCGCGCGGGATTCGTTTGGCTCACACGCCGTATTCGTCGGCAGCGGAAAGTACCGCGGATGGACGAGGCCAACAATATTGGCGATAAACGATGAAGGTGAAGACCGCGGAGGACAAGGATGCAGTTCGGGTTCAATCTGCCGCTGAGCGGCCCGTCGGCGTCGCCGGCGATGCTGGCGCGCCTCGCCGCCGAGGGCGAGGCGATCGGCTACGATTACGCGGCGATCAGCGATCACATCGTCGAGCCGATCGACATCCACGCGCGCTATCCCTATTCGGAGAGCGGCGAGTTCCCCGCGGGCTCACGCGGCGAGCGCCACGAGCAGCTGACCGCGATCGCCTATCTGGCCGCCAAGACCTCGAGGCTGAAGTTCCTGACCTCCGTGATGGTGGTGCCGCATCGGCCCGCCGTGCTCACGGCAAAGATCCTCGCCACCATCGACGTGATGTCCGGCGGGCGGCTCATTGTCGGGGTGGGCGCTGGCTGGCTTGAGGAGGAATTCGTGGCGATCGGTGCGCCGCCGTTTGCCGAGCGCGGGACGGCGACCGATGAGTATCTGATGGCGTTTCGCGAGCTGTGGACGAAGGACAAGCCGCGGTTCGACGGCCGCTTCGTCAAGTTTTCTGACATTCTGTTCGCCCCCAAGCCGGTGCAGAAGCCGTGCCCGGCGCTGTGGATCGGCGGCGAAAGCGGGCCGGCAATGCGCCGCGCCGCAAGAATCGGCGACGGTTGGTATCCGATCGGCGCCAATCCTCAGCATCGGCTCGACACCATGGCGCGCTACCGGGCGGCGGTCGAGCGCCTGCGCAAGCTGGCCGCCGACGTCGGCCGCGATCCGGCAAGCGTCGCGCTCGCCTTTCGGGTCCATCGCCACGGAGCCTCGGCGCCCGCGAAGGCCGACAACGGCGAGCGGTTCCTGTTCTCCGGCAGCAACGCCGAGATCATCGACGACCTGCGCGCCATGCGCGAGCTCGGGGTAAAGGCGATCGACTTCAATTTCGCCGCGCTCACTGTCGACGCCATGCGACGGTTCCACGAGGAGGTCGTCGCCAAATCGTGAGCGAAGAGAGAGTTCACATGCTCGCGTACAACTGGCGGCTACAGAGACTATTCGCGTTCGAGCTGCGACGGCGATCGAGGCGAAGCGGGCAGAGTGCGCCTCGGCTTCATCAAATTCTGCGCCCGCGCGCACCAGGAGGTGATGGCTGAGAGATCAATCGCGCTCCTGCACCGATGTGGTTGCACGGACGCGAATCGTCGAACATGCCTGATATGGCCCGCAACAGAGCTTTCCG
>DATFWC010000177.1:0-2730 GCA_035259885.1 Xanthobacteraceae bacterium | reverse complement strand
ACCAACGCCATCGCGCCCGAGCTGCTGGCGGCGCTCGCGCAGGTCGAGAGCGCCGGCAATCCGGCGGCGCGCACCTATTGGCGCTGGCGGCTGACGTGGAATCCGTTCGCCATCTATGCGCCGGCCTCGAGCGCTGTCGGCATGTACCAGATGACCGACCCGGCTTTCGCCGAGGCGCGGCGCTATTGCATCCGCCAGCACGCGGTCGTCGAGGACGGCTGCTGGCTCACCAGCCTCTATGTTCGCGTCCTGCCGCGCCACGCCGTCGAGCTTGCGGCGATCTACCTGGACCGCGGTGTCGCGGCGGTGCTCGCCAGCCTGCCCGCCGTCACGGCGAAACCGCAGCAGAAGCAGGACCTCGCCGCCCTGATCCATCTGTGCGGCGCCGGTCCGGCGAAAAATTTCGTGCGCCGCGGCTTTCGTCCGCTGGTGGGCGAGCGCTGCGGCGATCATGCGGTCGCTGCCTATCTCGCCAAGGTCAATGCGATGAAGCGGGAGTTTCTCCGGCTCGCCGCCGAGCGGTAGGATGGGCAAACCATCACACGAATGACGACGAGGATGCGTTTGGCGCTCCGCTCAACCCATCCTCCGAAACTGCGACCCATGTCATGCGGCCTGCGCAAGCGCAGAAACCCCGGAGGATGAGGGATGGCAACGGGCACCACGTTCGCTGACGAACTGATCGGCCGGGCAATCCTGGCGGCGCATGCGGATGCCGTTGTGGCAAGCGATCGCGAGGGTCTCATACGCTTCTGGAATCCCGGGGCGGAGCGGATCTTCGGCCACAGCGCGGCAGAGGCCCTTGGACAGTCGCTCGATCTCATCATCCCGGAGCGGCTGCGGGCCCGCCATTGGGAAGGATATCGCCGCGTGATGGCGGGTGGCCAAAGCCGCTACAGCGCCAGCGAACTGCTGTCCGTTCCTGCCCAACGCAAGGATGGCTCGCCGCTGTCGGTCGAGTTCACCATCACTCCGATCCCGTCCGCAGCAGGTGGCATCGTCGGCCTCATTGCCGTGATCCGCGATGTAACGGCACGGTTCGAAGAAACGAAGGCGCTCCGGCGAAAGCTTCAGGCACTCACTCGCCCTGCCGCGGAGCACTAAACCAGGATCCGGACGTTCCTCGGCGCGCATTCGCGCCCCGACCGCGGCCCGCGCGGTCGACCGAGAGCGCCGAGAAGGATTGCCGGTCGGACGCGGCCGGGGGTATGCATCGCTCATGCGACCATGGCCCGGCCCGTCCGACAAGCGTGGCTACCATCACGGGAACCTGCGCGAGGCACTGATCGAGGTCGCCCAGCGTTTCATCGCCGAGCGCGGGCTGGGCGGCTTCACCCTGGCCGATGCCGCGAAGCTGGTCGGCGTTTCCCCGACCGCCCTCTATCGCCACTTTCGCGGCCGCGAGGACCTCGTGGCCGAGGTCGCCGGCCGCGGCTTCGATCGCCTGGCCGAGCGCCTGGCGCGCGCGTTGCGCAGCCCGGGCACGCCCATCGAGCGGTTCACCCGCATGGGCGAGGCCTACCTCGCCTTCGCCGAGGAGGAGCCGGGCGCCTATGCGGCGATGTTCGCGCCGGCACCCATGGCCGAGGCCGGAGGCAGCGCATCCTTCGGAAGCGGCGGCACCCGGCGCGGACCCTGGGGCGTTTACCCGGCTAACGAGGCCGGCGAAGGGGCCTTCAACATCCTGGTCAACGCCCTCATGCTGACGTTTCCCGAAGGATTCGACGGTGTCGACCCGCGCTTCATCGCCCTCGAAGTGTGGGCTCTGTCGCACGGACTGGCGACGCTCGCCGCCGCCGGGCAGCTTCCGAGCGGCCCCGGCCTGCCCGACAAGCATGAACTCCTGCGCGCCGGCGTGCTCGCCCTGGTGCACAAGGCGACGACGCCCAATAAATAGGCAATTCCCGGGGCCAAAACGGTCCGCGCAAACATTTCTGCCGGCCGCCTTGAAATTGCCGACAGCCGGACGCATGTTCATGTTGTTGACATTCACATGCGGAGATATTCCTATGTCCTGTAATGCATCGGCCGCTAACGCATCGGCCGCCAGCTGGAACACCGGCACCCACCGCTGCCGGCCCCCCGGACGGGGCTTGGAGATCGCCGCCATCATTCTCGGCTTTTTCTTTTTCTGGCCGGCTGCGCTTGGCTATCTCGTCTGGAAGCTCATGGGATATCCGGTTCCCAACGAGG
The DNA here is from genome assembly GCA_035259885.1 of Xanthobacteraceae bacterium. Taxonomy (GTDB): domain Bacteria; phylum Pseudomonadota; class Alphaproteobacteria; order Rhizobiales; family Xanthobacteraceae; genus DATFWC01. The sequence continues at coordinate 537 of DATFWC010000177.1, read as the reverse complement.
TGAAGACGTTTTTTGAGAACAATTTCACCCGGCTTTCGCAGAGTTTCCGGGGACGCCCGCATTTCTCTTCGACCGGCAACTTCGCGTTCGAGGAATATCGCCGCCGCGAGCTCGAGCGCCTCGAGGCAGAGCGCCGCCGCCTCGACGACGAAGCGCGCGGCTTCGCCGAATTCGTGGAGGAACTCAAGCGGGCGAAGGACCGCGAGGAGTTCGACGCCTTCATGGCGCGGCGCCGTGCCGCCCCGGCGGCCGGATGAAACGTATCTCCGAGGCCCGCGCGACCTCGGATATCTTCTGCGGCGGCCCGCGCCACGCTGGCGGGCCGCTTCACTTTGCCGGCGAGCGCTGCGGCCATCACGCCGTCGCGGCCCATCTCGCCAAGGTCAATGCCATGAAGCGGGAATTCTTGCGCCTCGCCGCCGAACGCCAGACGTAGCAACTTCCCCGCCTGCTCCACCTCCCTTATGGCTCCGCGCCCGTCGCGCGTGCGATGTGACGCGTATCACACCAAGCCGCAAAGCTGCTGAGCCCGAACGC
>DATFWC010000176.1:0-6291 GCA_035259885.1 Xanthobacteraceae bacterium | reverse complement strand
AGGTCGCGGATGGCGCGCTTGATGAGCGAACCCTCCTCATAGACGAGCGTCGGCGCGGTGGACCGCAAGGTCAGGTCGCGCACCTGCTCCCATAGCCGCAGCAGGTATTCGAAATCGCGCTTGATTTCCGCCTTGGTCCGGCTCGCACCGGCGGTGCGCAGGATGACCCCCATTCCTTCCGGAACCTCGAGCTCCTGGGCGATCTCCTTGAGGCGTTTGCGGTCCTGCGCATTGGTGATCTTGCGGCTGATGCCGCCGCCGCGTGCCGTGTTCGGCATCAGCACCGAGTAGCGGCCGGCGAGCGAGAGATAGGTCGTCAGCGCTGCGCCCTTGGTGCCGCGCTCTTCCTTGACCACCTGCACCAGCATGATCTGCCGGCGCTTGATCACCTCCTGGATCTTGTACTGGCGGCGGATACGCGGCTGCCGTTCGGTCGCCTCCTCAAGGGCGTCATCGCCGCCCACCGATTCGACGATCTCCTCTTCCTCGCCGTTCTCGTCACCGCCGTTGCCGTTGGCTGGCACGGCCTCGCCGTGATGATCGTCTGCCCCCGGATGATCGTCCGTCCCCACCTCCGGGCTCGCGGCGGCGTGCTCGCCATGCTCGAAATGCTCGTCAGCATGGTGACTTGGCTCGGAGTGCTCAACCGAACCGTCATCGCCTTCGCCGGCCACGGTCTCGCCCGGGAGGTGGTCGGGATGCGGCTCGTCCGCGGCGGCGAGCTGTTCCTCGATGGCCTCGCGCACCACGGGCAACGGTTCGCCGGGCTCGCCGGGGGCAGTGTCGTGCGCGTCATGCTCGTCACGATGATCGGCATGCTCGTCATGATGATCGTCATGCTCGTCATGATGATCGGCGTGCTCGTCATGATGATCAGCGCCCGCGTCGTCCGCGTGCGCGTCATGACCAGCCGCCGGGTCCGATGTCGCCTCCGCCGCGTCGCCAGCGGCTTCGGGGTGGTCGTCGGCCGCAACCGGCGCGCTGCGGACGCGGTCGCGCCGCCGTCCCGCGCTGCGCTCGCGCCGTCGCCCGGCACGGCGGTCGACCTCGTCGTCGGCCTCGCGCTGCGCCCGCTCTTCCTCGGCGATCAGCGCCTGCCGGTCGGCGACCGGGATCTGGTAGTAATCGGGGTGGATTTCGCTGAAGGCAAGGAAGCCGTGGCGGTTGCCGCCGTACTCGACGAACGCCGCCTGCAGCGACGGCTCGACCCTGGTTACCTTGGCGAGATAGATGTTGCCGCGCAGCTGGCGGCGGCTTGCCGATTCGAAGTCGAACTCCTCGACGCGGTTGCCGCGCACGACCACCACCCGGGTTTCCTCCGGATGGGTCGCGTCGATAAGCATTTTGTTGGCCATTGATGAATCTCTTTTCGCGAATCCGGCGCCCGTCCGCTCGCGCTTGAGGCGGCGTCTGCGGTCGGCGGCGACTGGGCCGCGCCGGAGGGGTGGAAGGGGCGGGCGCCGGCATGACGGCGAGCCGGGAAGGCGACATGCGCCGCGGAAAAGCCTTCCTGGCGGCGTTCAATCGAATCCTTCGTCCTGGATCTGCGCATACCTTAACCCGAAGCGGGACAACGGCTCTTGCGGCCGCCGATTTGAGCCTACGGTCCGCCACGGGCATGAGCCTGCGCGATTCCGGTCATCCGTGCGAGAGGCATCCGTTGCGGCCGGCCCGCGGACGCGCCTCACGCGCGCACTGGGAGGCCCTTGGAACCGCCGGCCGCTTGCAAAGGGGTAGGTGCAAGTCGCGGCGGGCGTGCCGGATGCCCGAATACGGCAACACCGGAACTCGAAACCGTGAGCAGTTCCTTCTTAAGGGCGGCCATCCGGGATGGCAAGGCCGTGACGACGGGGCTGGGGACAGCCGGGCGGGCGGGGGGCCGGGCCGTTAAACGGAGGTTAACCGCCCCGGCCTAATCGGGTATGACGGTTACCGCGGGGGAATACCGGGATGGTTCGGCCTTTTCGCTGGCGGCTCGTGGGGGTTGGCGGCGCGGTGCTGATCGGCCTGGCGGCGGCTGCCGCGGCGGCCGGCCCGGCGGCGGCCGGCGAGCGGGCCGGCGCGGCCGGGGCCAGCAGCCTGCCGGTGGCGATCGATACCCGCCTGGGGGGTGACGAATCCCGCACCCGCTTCATCATCGACGTCTCCCACACCATCAGCCTGACCGCTTTCACGCTGGCCGATCCCTACCGCGTGGTGATCGACCTGCCGCAGGTGTCGTTCCAGTTCCCGGCTAAGACCGGCGAGGGCGGCCGCGGCCTGGTCAAGGCCTTTCGCTACGGCCTGGTAATGCCCGGCGGCTCGCGCATCGTGATCGACACCAAGGGTCCGGTGCGCATCGAGAAGACCTTCGTGCTCGATGCCACCGAGGACCAGCCGGCCCGCCTCGTTCTCGACCTGGTGGCGATCGACCGCGAGACCTTCATGCGCACGCTGGCGCTGGAGAACCGGGCGCGCCGGGCGGCGGAGCCGAAGAAGAGCGATCGCGAGCCGGCCAAGAGCGGCGACCAGCGCCCACTGGTGATGCTTGACCCCGGCCATGGGGGCATCGACGACGGCACCACGGCGCCGAGCGGCGAGACCGAGAAATCGATTGTCCTCGATTTCACCCTCGGGCTGCGCGATAAGCTGGAGAAGAGCGGCAAGTATCGCGTGGCGATGACGCGCTCCGACGACCGCTTCATCCCGCTGGCCGAGCGGGTGCGCATGGCGCGCCAGCAGAACGCAGCACTGTTCATCTCGATCCACGCCGATGCGCTGGCCAAGAACGAGGGCGACGCGCGCGGCGCCGCCATCTACACCCTGTCGGACACCGCCTCCGACGCCGAGGCGGGAAAGCTGGCGGACGCCGAGAACAAGGCCGACCTGATCGCTGGCGTCGACCTGTCGGGGGAGCCCAACGATGTCGCCGACATCCTCTTCGACCTGGCGCAGCGCGAGACCAAGCACTTTTCCCAGCATTTCGCCAAGACGCTGCACGCCGAGCTCAAGACCAGCGCCAAGTTTCACAAACATCCGCTGAAATCGGCAGGCTTTCGCGTCCTGACGGCGCCCGACGTGCCGTCAGTTCTGGTCGAGCTCGGTTATGTGACCAGCCGGGAGGACCTCAAGCTCATGACGTCCGAATCCTGGCGCGCGCGGGCGACGGATTCGATCGTTCAGGCCATTCATACGTTCTTTGCCAAGCGCTTGGCCGGCGAAGGTCCGGTTTCCGGCAACTGAGGCTTGCACGTCAGGAAGGAGCCTCAGTTTGACCACAAAACCGGGCGAGGAAACGAGCGGTGCGCGCGAGGCCAATCGTGCTAAAGTCTAGCCGGGTGAAAACCCTGGCCGATAAGGGGAGACACGCCCCGGCGTAACGGGCGCGGGGGCGGGATTGCCGCGATGAAGCTGCTGCTGCGGTTCTTGGGGTGGATTTTTGCGGCCGGAACGGTGCTGTTCCTGGTCGGCATCGCGGCAGCGGCCGGCTTGCTCTGGCATTTCTCCAAGGACCTGCCCGACTACTCCCAGCTCCAGGACTACGAGCCGCCGGTGATGACCCGCGTCCATGCCGCCGACGGCGCGCTGGTGGCCGAGTACGCCAAGGAGCGCCGGCTCTACATCCCGATCCAGGCGGTGCCCAAGCTCGTCCTCAATGCCTTCATCTCGGCCGAGGACAAGAATTTTTACGAGCACGGCGGACTCGACTTCCAGGGCATCCTCCGCGCCGGCCTCCTCTATGTGCAGAACCTCGGCACCAACCGTCGCCCGCAGGGCGCTTCCACCATCACGCAACAGGTCGCGAAGAACTTCCTGCTGACCAACGAAGTATCGCTCGATCGCAAGATCAAGGAAGCGCTGCTGGCGATGAAGATCGAGCGCACCTACTCCAAGGACAAGATTCTCGAACTCTATGTGAACGAGATCTACCTCGGACTGGGCGCCTACGGCATCGCGGCCGCCTCGCTGATCTATTTCGACAAGTCGGTGCACGAGCTCACGCTGGCCGAGGCGGCCTATCTGGCGGCGCTGCCCAAGGCGCCGAGCAGCCTGCATCCGTTCCGCGCGCGCGACCGCGCCATCGAGCGGCGCAACTACGTCATCGACCGCATGGCCGAGGACCGCTACGTCACCCAGCAGGAGGCCGACAAGGCCAAGAAGGAGCCGCTCAACGTCACGCCGCGGCCGACCGGCGCGCATGTATTCGCCGCCGAGTATTTCGCCGAAGAGGTGCGCCGCGACCTGTTCGAGAAATACGGCGAGAAGAAGCTGTATGAGGGCGGCCTGTCGGTGCGCACCACGCTCGACCCGAAGCTGCAGATGATGGCGCGCAAGGCACTGACCGACGGCCTGGTGCGGTTTGACGAGGCGCAGGGCTATCGCGGCGCGGTCAGCAAGCTCGACATCAGCGGCGACTGGGGCGTGAAGTTCGTCGACGTGAAGGGGTTGTCCGACATCGCCCCATGGCGACTCGCCGTGGTGCTGGAAACCGGCGATCAGGCGGCGCGCGTCGGGCTGCAGCCCGGGCGCGAGCCGGGCGGCGCGGTCAGCAAGGAGCGCCAGGTCGGCATCGTGCCGGTCGAGGCGGTCAAATGGGCGCGCCCGGCGACCGGAGCGGAGCGCTTCAAGGCGATCACGCGCGTGTCGCAGGTGCTGCATCCGGGCGACGTCGTCTATGTCGAGCCGCTCAACAAGGAGGCCAACACCTGGCGGCTGCGCCAAGTGCCGGAAGTGTCCGGCGCCATCGCCGTCATGGACCCGGTGACCGGCCGCGTGCTGGCGCTGGTGGGCGGCTTCTCGTTCGACCAGAGCCAGTTCAACCGCGCCACCCAGGCGCTGCGCCAGCCCGGCTCCTCGTTCAAGCCGTTCGTCTACGCCGCCGCGCTCGACAACGGCTACACGCCATCCACCGTGGTGATGGATGCGCCGATCTCCATCGACATGGGGCAGGGCGGCGGCGTGTGGACGCCGGAAAACTATTCGCGCAAGTTTTATGGCCCGCAGACGCTGCGCTTCGGCCTCGAGCAGTCGCGCAACGTGATGACCGTGCGGCTCGCCCAGGACGTCGGCATGCCGCTGATCGGGGAATATGCCAAGCGGTTCGGCGTCTACGACGACCTGCCGAACTATCTGTCCTACGCGCTCGGCGCCGGCGAGACCACGGTGCTGCGCATGACCACCGCCTATTCGATGTTCGCCAATGGCGGCCGCCGCATCAAGCCGACGTTGATCGATCGCGTCCAGGACCGCTACGGCCATACCATCTATCGTCACGACCAGCGCGAATGCCGCGCCTGCGACGACGGCAAATGGAAGGGTCAGTCGGAGCCGACCCTGATCGATCGGCGCGAGCAGGTGCTCGACCCGATGACCGCCTACCAGATCACGTCGATGCTGGAGGGGGTGGTGCAGCGCGGCACCGCCACCGTGGTGCGCGAGGTCGGCAAGCCGGTGGCCGGCAAGACCGGCACCACTAATGACGAGAAGGACGCGTGGTTCATCGGCTATACGGCGGAAATCACCGTCGGCGCCTATATCGGCTACGACAAGCCGCGCCATCTCGGCCGTGGCGCCACCGGCGGGCATCTCGCCGCGCCGATCGTCAAGGATTTTTTGAAGGCCGCTTTGGCCGACAAGCCGCCGGTGCCGTTCCGCATCCCGTCGGGCCTGAAGCTTGTGCGCATCGACCCGCGCACGGGCATGCGCGCGGTCGGCGGCGAAAGCCGCACCATCTACGAGGCCTACAAGCCCGGCACCTCGCCGCCGGAGAGCTACGCCGTCATCGGCGCGCAGCCCGGCGACAGCGATGGGCGTGCCCCCTATGCGGTCCCGCCCGACGCCGACCGCGGCGTCATGCGCCCGCCGGGCGGGCTGTACTGACCGCTGCTGGCAGTCACGCTGTAGGGTGGGCAAACGCGCCCTTGCGGCGTGATCTCGACGCATGATGCAACGCCGCCGTTTGCCCACTGAGCGCCTCGCACGACAACGGTGGGCAGATTCGCGATAGGCCGTTGCTCCCCGCTGCCGCAGCAGCGCGCCTTTGCCCACCCTACGTCGCCCTTCAGGCGAGCTTCTCCCACACGACGCTGCGCACGCCCATGCGGCCGTCGATCGGGTTGGGTGAGGGTGGCACGGACAGATAAAGACGATTCCTTTCGAGGCGGAATTTTCGCGTCAGCCGCGTGCCGGTCCAGCTTTCGTTCCACGAAATATCGACGTGGTGCGCGACCTCGTTGCCGTCGATCGTATAGGTGCCGGCATAGCTGAGCAGGCTCTTGAACAGCGCGTCGGCTTCGGCCGCGGTCGGGACCG
>DATFWC010000175.1:0-3917 GCA_035259885.1 Xanthobacteraceae bacterium | reverse complement strand
GTGCAGGAGCCGCGGGCCCTGCCGATGAATGAAGTGGCCGTGCCGGATGTCGCTGGGAAATCGCGACCGGTCAACCAGCAGGACCCGAAGGCCCTCGCGCGCAAGCAGCATTGCGGTGGGTGCGCCGGCGCAACGCGCCCCCACCACGATCACGTCATACGTGCCCATGTGGATTCCGTCCGGCTCGTGCGTTCAAGGGCGCGCATTCACCACCGATGTGGGACAATTCGATGGCGTCGCGATAGCGGTCGGCTATCTGCGCACCGTTTTCTTGTTCACATCGTCGGCAATGCAACATGAGCATCGTGGTGGGATCGGGATTCGTTGGGCCGTGGCGCGAAACGAGTGGGCACTGAGCCGCAACGGCGAATGGTGCTACCATCCCGCCGCATCGCTGCCGGCGAACAGGGGGTGGGAGGGTCGCATGGCCGCAACACCAGACGGGACGCCACGCCGCATCGTCAATTTCGGCGGCAACCAGGTTTGGCAGGCACTCCGCTACCAGCCGCGCAGCGAGCAGGAGGTGCTGGACATCCTGGAGCGCCACCGCGGCGGCCACATTCGCGCGCTGGGCTCGCTGCACTCGTGGAGCGACGTGGCGGTGTCGCCGGACGTTGTCCTGGACATGAGCCGCCTCGACCAGGTGCAGCCGCTCGCCCGCAATGGCGAGGCGTTCGTGCACGTCGGCGCCGGTTGCCGGCTGCAGGATCTGCTGGATCGGCTGCACGCCGCCACCGACCGCACGCTGCCGACGCTCGGCGCCATCACGCGTCAGACCATCTCGGGCGCGATCTCCACCGGCACGCACGGATCCGGCAAGCCGAGCCTGTCGCACTTCGTGGCGGCGGTTCGCCTTGCGGCCTACGATGCCGGCGGCAAGCCGGTGATCGTGCGCCACGACAACGGCGACGGCCTGCGCGCCGCCCGTTGTGCGCTCGGCTGCATGGGCGTGATCCTGTCGGTCGAGATGCCGACGGTGCCGAAGTATCTGGTGGAGGAGACGATCCGCTGGCACCGGTCGTTGACCGACCTGCTCGGCCGCTATCCCGAGCGGCCGCTCACCCAGTTCATCCTGGTGCCCTACGTCTGGGCCTGGCTGGCGTGGGAGCGCCGCCCCGTCGACATGCGGGCACGCACGTTCGGCGAGCGGCTCAAGGCATGGCTGATCCGCGCCTCCGGCACGGTCAGCGTGGATGCCTGCTTTCACCTCATGTTGAAGGCGGCGCTCGCCTTTGGCGACGACGCCGCCAAGGCGCTCATGCGGATGGTGCCGCGTCTCATGCTGGCGAACGTCAGCCGGATCGACGACGCCGAACGTGTCCTCACGCTGCACCACCATTGGTTCCGCCATGAGGAGATGGAGCTGTTCGTCCGCGAATCGCAGCTGCCGACGGCCGTCGAGGTGCTGCGCGCCGCGGTCGACGTGTTCGCGGGCGAAGCCGAATCGATCTCCGAGCCGGTCGCCGCAATGCTCCGCTCGCACAATCTCTACGATGATCTCATGAGCCATCGCGGCACCTACGTGCAGCACTATCCCCTGTTCTTCCGCCGGCTGCTGCGCGACGATACGCTCATCTCCATGGGAGCCGATGCGCCGGAACCGCTCTATTCCATCTCCGTGTTCACCTATCTGGCGCCGGACAAGCGGCGCGCCTATGACACATTCTGCGCGTGGCTCGCGCGCTGCATGAGCATGCTGTTCGACGCCCGGCCGCACTGGGGCAAGCACTTTCCGCTCGCCGCCGCCGCCGTCGCGCGCATCTGTCCCGGGCTTCCGATGTTCCGGCAGATTTGCCGCGCCCACGACCTGAATGGCGTCTTCCGCAACGCCTATTCGGAACGCGTGCTCGGCTTGTGAGCCGTGCTACACAGGCCGTGATGCTGCCCCTCTCGGTTCTCGACCTGTCGCCCGTCGCATCCGGCTCGTCCGGCGCGGCCGCGCTTGCCAACAGCCTCGATCTCGCGCGGCTCACCGACCGCCTGGGCTATGCACGCTACTGGGTCGCCGAGCATCACAATCTGCCCTCGATCGCCAGCTCGGCGCCCGAGATCATGATCGGCCAGATCGCCGCCGTGACGCAGCGCATCCGCGTCGGCGCCGGCGGCGTCATGCTGCCGAACCATGCTCCGCTCATGGTGGCCGAGCGGTTCAAGGTGCTGGAGGCGCTGTTCCCCGGGCGCATCGATCTCGGGCTTGGCCGGGCGCCCGGCACCGATCCGGTCACCTCCTACGCGCTGCGCCGCCGCCAGGGGCTGAACGAGAACGAGGACGACGACTTCCTCGACCGCTTCCAGGAGCTCCTGCTCCTGGAGTCGCGCGGCTTTCCCGACACGCATCCGTTTCGCAGCATTCGCGCCATGCCGGCCGACGTGGCGCTGCCGCCGATCTTCCTGCTCGGGTCGAGCGGCTACAGCGCGCAACTTGCCGCCGCGGTGGGCGCCGGTTTCTCGTTCGCGCATCATTTCTCCGACTTCGATCCGGTGGCGCCGATGCGGCACTACCGCGAGCATTTCCGTCCGTCGCCCGCGCGTGCGGCGCCGCATGCCATCCTGGCGGTCGCAGCCGTGTGCGCCGACACCGACGCCGAAGCGGACCGGCTGGCGGCGACCATCGATCTCAATTTCGTGCGCCGCGCCCGGGGCGAGTACCTGCCGCTGGCCAGCCCGGAGGAGGCGCTGGCCTATCCGTATGCGCCGGTCGACCGCGAGCGCATCCGTGTCAATCGCGCCCGGGTGTTCGTCGGCAGCCCGGCGAGCATCAAGGAACGCCTGGCGCCGGTGATCGAAGCGACGGCGGCGGACGAGCTGATGGTCACCACGATGATCTACGACCACGCGGCGCGCAAACATTCGTTCGCGCTCCTGGCCGCGGCTTTTGCGCTGCCGGGCGCCACCGCAGGCGCGCCATGACCGCCTCCGGCAACCTGTTTGCCGACCTGCCGCAGGACGCGACCCGCGAGCACGTGGCGGAGCTGCTGCGCAGCTCCGCCGTGACGATCGAGCGCATCGTGTCGTACGGGCAGGGGAGCCCGCCCGGCTTCTGGTACGACCAGGACTGGGCCGAATGGGTGATCGTTTTGCAGGGCTCGGCTGTGCTCCTCATCGACGGCGAGGCGGCGCCGCGCCGGCTGCAGCGCGGCGACTACGTGCATCTTCCGGCGCATACCCGCCACCGCGTCGAGTGGACGGAGGCAGCGGAGTCGACGGTGTGGCTGGCGGTGCATCACCGCTGAGCGGGTTGGCAAAAAAGCCTATGGGAACCATCGGGGCGCAACGGCGTTGAAGCGGCGAAACGTCAGGAGTTCGCCATGGGACGCTATGTATTGTTGTGGCTGTTGGGTGTGCCGATCCCGATTCTGGTTCTGATCTGGATGTTCGGCGGTCTGCACTGAAGGCAAGCGCCTGCACGTGATCGCGCCTTTCGGGTCCGCCCCGCCGGCAAGCGTGGTGGATCTTTCCTTGTCGGGATGGTGAAATCGGTCCCGCCAAAACCCGCCAACAGGAGCACCTTCATGCCCCGCAAAGCCGAAGCTCCGGCGCTTGCGCCGTCGATCGAGCGCCCGTCACGTGCCGAAGCCGAGGAGGCGGTCCGCACCCTGATCCGCTGGGCGGGCGACAACCCCATGCGGGAAGGCCTCGCCGGCACGCCCGACCGCGTCATACGCGCCTACGAGGAATGGTTCGCCGGCTACGAGGAAGACCCGGAGGACCTGCTCAAGCGCACGTTCGAGGAGGTCGGCGGCTACGACGAGATCGTGCTGCTGCGCGACATCCGCTTCACGTCGCATTGCGAGCATCACATGGCGCCGATCTTCGGGCGCGCCCATATCGGCTATCTGCCGCGCAACCGCGTGGTCGGGCTGTCCAAGCTGGCGCGGCTGATCAATGTCTACGCCCGCCGCCTGCAGATCCAGGAG
>DATFWC010000174.1:0-11368 GCA_035259885.1 Xanthobacteraceae bacterium | reverse complement strand
TCGCGCCAAGAATCGCCGGCCGATCGACCGCGCCTTCGTGCGCTCGATCTTCGAGCGCGACCACCCCGGCACCGCCGACGACGACGTGATCGAGGCCTTCGCCGACGCGATCCTCGCGCTCGACGACTCGGTGCCGACCGGCACCTATGTCGACATGTGCGCCAACCTGCCCGTGGTCGATCCGAAGAAGATCACGGTGCCGACCATCATCATGCGCGGCGAGTACGATGGCATCGCCAGCTTCGACGACCTCGTCGAGTTCTTCAAGCTGCTGCCCAACCCCGACAAGCAGTTCGCCGTGATGCCGGGCATCGCACACGCCTCGTTCCAGCAGAAGAATTTCATGATCGCCTACCACATCCTGCTGGCATTCTTCACGCAGCCGGAGCCGATCTACGTTGGGCATGGGTGAGCGCGATTTGCGGCCTATCGCTATGGCGCCGTAGGGTGTGGCAAATTCGCCTGCCGCAGCGCTGATGGTGGGCAACGGCGCGTGCGCGAATTTGCCCACCATCTGCGCCGAGATCACGCGCCGTTGCCCACCCTACGGCGCGCTTGCTCCGGCGCCGTAGCCCGGATGAAGCGAAGCGAAATCCGGGATCAGCCTCGCCAACGGTTCGCCGGATGGACCGCTCCCGCATTTCGCTTCGCTTCATCCGGGCTACAGGAGCAAGCGCCGACCGGCCCAAAGAAATCCGATCGGCGCCGCATGTCCCCTCGGAGTGCGGCGGAGCTCCTTACCCCTGCCCGCGATGATCGTCATCGCGATCGTCGTCGTCGCGATCGCGGTTGTCGTCGCGGCCGAAATCGAACATGTGGAACAGGTCGCCGATGGCCGGGCTGTTGCGCGGCACATAGGGATTGTCCTTGTCGGCTTTCGGGTTCGGCAGGTTGTCGCGGCTGCGGTCGGTGAGCGGCTTGAGCCGCCAGTTGCGCTCGATGAATTTCAGGATCGAGACGTGGTCGAAATAGGTGTGCACCACGCGCCCGCCGCGCGAGAACGGCGAGACCACGATGAACGGGATGCGCGGGCCGTCGCCGAAGAAATCGAGCGGCTGGATGTAGCCCGAATCCCAGTAGCCGCCGCCCTCGTCGAAGGCGACAAACAGGGCGGTCTCGGCTTCAAGCTGCGGGTTGGCGTGCAGCCGGTCCAAAATGTTCTTCACCATCGCCTCGAACAGGTTGAGCTTGGAGGTGGCGGGATGCCCGTCGAGGAGGCCGTCGGGCTTGACGAATGCCACCGCCGGCAGCGTGCCGTCGGCGATCGCCGCGAACAGGTCGACGACGTCCTTGTTGTGCGCCACGCGCTGTGCCGGATCGCCAAAGATGCTGGTGGCATACTGGAACGGGTTGCAGATCTGGCAGTACGCGACGCCGACCGCGTCGAGCGGATTCTGCGAGCCGTTCGCCAGGTTGACGGCGGCGTTGAACGCGCCGCCGTAATAGGCCCAGGAGATGTTCTTCTCGCTGAGCGCGTCGCCGATGGTGCGCAGGGTCGAGGGCGGCACGCGCGTCCCTGAGGCGAGCGCGCCGTTGGGCAGGAAGCCCGGATTGGTATTGTTGATCATGTAGAAGTGGCCGGCCTGGCAGCGGGTCGGCAGCTCCAGCGACTGCAGGTAGCTCGTGAGCGGGCCGACGCCGGGCTGCGCCGGGTCGCCGCAGTTGGTCCAGCGCCCGTCGACCGTATAGAGATTGTCGAGGCCGGGGTGCTGCGGGTTGGGATTGGCGATCTGGCCGGCGGGTGGCACGGTCGCGGTGCCGGCGCCGTCGGAGAAGAACACGTCGTCGCCGGTCCCCAGCATGACATGGTTGGCGCCGGTGCCGCCCTGGACCGACTGGTGGAAATTGTCGCTCATCGTGTACTGGTCGGCGAGCTGCTTCAGGAACGGTGCGTCGCCCGTGTTTACGTTGAGGACCGCCATCGAGTTGCCGACGCCGTTGTCGGCGGCGGCGGAGCTGATGGCGACATAGGGGTAGAGGTCGTTGAGGCAGCCGCTCGGGTTGCGGCGTGTGGCGTTGCTCAGGCTGCAGTCCGACTGCTGCCACATCTGATAGAAGCGGTGGATGGTATCGCCCGTGTAGGCATCGTAGGGCAGCGTCGGCCCGGTGAGCTGGAACGGTCCGTTCGGCAACGTGGTGGCGTTGGTCACGCGGATGTCGACGCCCACCTGGCTGGGAAGGCCGCTGGCGCCGGTCGTCAGCAGCACGAGATCGGCGGGCTCGAGCGCCGGCTCGATGGCGGCCACGAAGGCGACGCTGGGGAACGGCGGCCTGGTCGTGCTCTGCACGTTGGGCGTGCCGGCCAGGTCCGGCGGCGGCAGCACCGTGTAGGGCGTCTTGTTGCCGGCGCCCACGCCGACGAAGTAGGTCGCCTGCGGCGCCGCGATGAACTGCCTGGCCTGGGCGAAACGTGGGCCCGGCGTGCCGTCCGCGTTGAGGATGCCCTGGCTCAACAGGTTGGCGACCGTCTCGCCGCGGCGCGGGCTGTACAGGCCGAATACATGATCGAAGCTGCGGTTCTCGCCGATGATGGTGATGACATGCTTGATCGGCGTGCGGGTTGTGCCCTGTCGCGCGTCGCGGTCATCGGCCTGCGCGAGTGTCGCGGTCGCGACCAAAGCGATGAGTGACGCGGACGCCAATGGCGCCCACGTTGGGCTTTTCGGCAACATGGCTGGCTCCTTACGGTGCTGGCTGTTGAGGTGGGGCGACGTCACCCGTCCCCTATAGCGCGACCGTATTTCAGGAATGCGACGCAGGATTGCGCCGCCCGGCGCGCGCGATCACGGCCGAGCGAGATGACTCCTACGTGCCCTATTCGCAGGCGATGCGCGGCATGCCGACCGGCGACTCGCCGCAATACTTGATCACGTCGCGCGGTCCGCGCCGTGTCGTCGTGACGGCGGCGCGTTGCATGCGGGTCTGCTTGATGCGCACGCGGCGCGGCTCGGGCGCGCCGGCCATGACCAGCGCCCAGTACACCCTGCCCGAACTCGCCTGCGCCGAGGCGATGCCGATCTGCGTGATGCCGCCCTTCAGCATGTTGGCGCGGTGGCCGGCCGAGCGCTTCCACATGTCGAGCGCTCCGTTCAGGTCGCTCGCGCCGTACGCGATGTTTTCCGCCGCCAGCCCGAGGCCGGTTCCGCCCACACGCGACTGGAACGAGCCGCCGACGCTGTGGCTGAGCACGCCGGCGCGGGCCATCGCCTGCGCCTGCTGGCTCGCGAGACTCGTAAGGCTCGAGCTGACCGTCACGCCCGAGAGCCCATGCTGGCGGCGATAGGCCGAGATGGCGCCCGCGGCCGAGGCTCCGAGCGAGTCGGCGGATGCGGTTGCCACGGAGACGAACAGGAGAACGACCGCGAGACCGTATTTCATGGCGCAATACTCTTATGGCGCCGCATCGGGCGCGAAATCTAACGCAAGCGTGGCAGCAGGACACCAACCGCCCGTGTTGAGCCAGCCGGTTATTTGCGGCATGGTTAAGGCGATGGCGCAACGAAAGAGGAAGAAATGCCGATACTGAGGGCCGGACTCACCACGATTGTCGTTCTTGCCGCCGTGTCGATTGCCCCGCCCGCCCATGCGCAGGACGCGGTCGACGTGGACAAGGCCAAATCCGAAGGCAAGGTGGTGTGGTACACGTCGACGCCGATCGAGCAGGGCCAGAAGATCGCCGACGCGTTCCAGAAGCAGTACGGCATCAAGGTCGAGATGTTCCGCTCCGGTGGCTCGGCCATCCTGCGCCGCTTCCAGCAGGAGATGGACGCCGGCCGTGTGGCGGTCGACGTGCTCACGCACTCCGAGCCGGCGGCCGCCGGCGCGCTCGGCAAGAAGGGCTTTTTCGTCGCCTTCCGGCCGAAGAATTTTGACAAGGTTCCCGATGCCGCCAAGGACCCGGGCGGGCTGTTCATCGGCCAGCGCCTCAACATGATGACGCACTACCTGCGGAGCGATCGCGTTGCCGAGGCCGACGAGCCGAAGACCTGGAACGACCTGCTCGACCCGAAATACAAGGGCAAGCTGGTCATGTCCGATCCGTCCTTCACGTCGCTGCAGGTGTCGGTGGTCGGGACCATGGCGAAGGAGCGCGGCTGGGGCTTTTACGAAAAGCTGCGCGCCAGCGACGCCATGATCGTGCAGGGCAACCAGCAGGTCTCGGACATGCTCAAGCGCGGCGAGCGGCTGATCGCGGTCGGTGCGCTCGACTCCTATGCGGCTGACCTCAAGAAGGAAGGCCATCCGATCAAGACGCTCTACCCGGCCGACGGCGTATTCGTCATCCCGTCGCCCACCTCGGTGGTGAAAAACTCGCCCAACCCGAACGCCGCAAAACTGTTCGCGGAATTCATGATCGGCGACGTGGCGCAAAAGATCTTTCCGGCCGACGGCGGCTATTCGTCCCGCATCGACATTGCACCGCCGCCGGGCTCGCCCGACCTCAAGACCCTGAAAATCCTCAGCGTCGACAACGACTACATCGAGAAGGAGACGGGGCGCATCAAGCGCCGGTTCAACGAAATTTTCCAGTAGATGAAAATCGCGAACGCGTTTCGTGTGGATTTGCCGGTCGAAGAAGCGTGGACGACGCTGCTCGACGTTCCGTCGGTCGTGCCCTGCATGCCGGGGGCCGAACTCCTCGCGGCCGAGGACGAGCGCACGTTCCGCGGCCGCATGAAGGTCAAGCTCGGGCCGGTGGCGGTGGCGTTCGAAGGCCGGGCGCGGCTCGACGAGGTCGACGCGGCGGCGCGGACGGTGCGCGTCAAGGCCAGCGGCAATGAAGCCAAGGGCCGCGGCTCGGCCCAGGCCGACGTGGTGTTTCGCCTGCAGCCCGACGGCGCTGGCACGCGCGTCGACATCGCGACCGACCTCGCGCTCGCCGGCGCCGTGGCGCAGTACGGCCGTGCCCAGGGCGTGATCGCCGACAGCGCCCAGGTGATCATCGACGCCTTCGCCACCAACTTGCGCGCAAAGATCGCTGCGCGCACGCCGCCGGCCGGCGCGACCGCGGCGGCGCCTTCGCCGGAAGTCCCGCGGGCGCCGGCGCTGTCGCTCGTCGCTGTCCTCTTGGCGCTGGTCAAGCGCTGGTTCGCCCGCCTCCATCCGGCGTCGCGATGAAACCCGCCGCCTTCGACTATCACGCGCCGCGCACGCTGGAGGAGGCGGTCGGCCTCATGGCCGCGCTCGACAACGCGAAAGTGCTCGCCGGCGGGCAGTCGCTCGTGCCGATGATGAATTTCCGCTACGTGATCGTCGATCACCTGGTCGACCTGGCGCAGGTGCAGGGCTTGCGCGGCGTCAGGCTCGCCGACGGCGCCCTGTGGATCGGCGCCATGACCTCGCAGCGCGAGCTCGAATTCTCGGCCGAGGTGGCGCAGCAGTGCCCGCTGCTGCAGGAAGCGCTGACCCATATCGGCCATCGCCAGACGCGCAACCGCGGCACCATCGGCGGCAGCCTGGTGCATGCCGATCCGGCGGCCGAGTTGCCGGCCGTGTGCGCCGCCCACGATGCCGAGATCGAGATTGTCGGCAAGCGCGGCCAGCGCGTTGTTCCGTTCCAAGAATTCGCCACCGGCTTCATGGCCACAATCGTCGAGCCCGACGAGATCGTCACCGCCATCAGGCTGCCGCTGTGGCCCGCCGGTCATGCGCACGGCTTCCAGGAATTTGCCCGGCGGCGCGGCGATTTTGCGCTGGCGGGTGCGGCGGTGCTGCTCGACGTGGCGCCGGATGCGCGGGTGCGGCGCGCCGCGATTGCGCTGTGCGGCGTCGCCAGCTCGCCCGTGCGCCTGCGTGACGCCGAGAACCTTCTGACGGCCAACAGGCTCGACGCCGCCGCGATCAAGTCGGCGGCGGCGCTGGCGCGCGACGTCCAGCCGTTGTCCGACATCCATGCCGGCGCGGACTACCGGCGTCACCTGGCCGAGGTGATGACGCGGCGCGCGCTCACCGATGCGGCGCGCCGCGCCGGCATATCCATCGCGATGGAGCGCGCATGAGCCACCATGCCATCGCCCTGAACGTCAACGGCAAGTCCTACGAGCGGACCGTGGAGGCGCGCATCACGCTCGCCGATTTCCTGCGCGACGCGCTCGGGCTCACCGGCACGCATCTCGGCTGCGAGCACGGCGTGTGCGGCGCCTGCACGGTGCTGGTCGACGGCCACACGGCGCGCGCCTGCCTCATGTTCGCCGTGCAGGCCAATGGCCGCGAGGTCACCACGGTGGAAGGGCTTGCCGCCGACGGCATGCTCAACCCGCTGCAGCAGGCGTTCCAGGACAATCACGGCCTGCAGTGCGGCTTCTGCACGCCCGGCATGCTGATGACGCTCACCGAGTTCCTGCGCGACCACCGCGATCCGAGCGAGGCCGACGTGCGCGCGGCGCTGACCGGCAACCTGTGCCGCTGCACCGGCTACGCCGGCATCGTGGCGGCGGCGCTCGACGCCGCCCGTCGGCTGCGCCAGGAGGGCTGACATGGGCGTGCGGCAGTTCGGCGCGCGCGTCAAGCGGCTGGAAGACCCGGCGCTGCTCATGGGCGCCGGGCGCTTCGTTGACGACGTCAAGCTTGCCGACGCGCTGTTCGCCTGCTTTGTGCGCAGCCCGCATGCGCATGCGCGCATCTGCGCCATCGATGCGGCGCCGGCTCTGGCGCTGCCCGGCGTGCACGCCGTATTCACGGCCGACGATCTCCCCGAGCCGATGCGTTCCGAGCGTATCCCCAACCTGATGACCAATCCGGCCATCAAGGTCATGCGCACCCAGCACGCGCTGGCGCGCCAGGAAGTGTGCTACGTCGGCGAGGCGGTGGCCGTAGTGGTGGCAGCGAACCGCCATGTCGCCGAGGACGCGGCAGCGCTGGTGGCGGTCGACTATGACGTGCTGCCGGCGGTCGCCGACTGCCGCGACGCCATCAAGTCCGGCGCGCCGCGCGCCCATTCCGACATCGAGGACAATATCGCGGCTGTCGTGCGCATGGAGTATGGCGACGTCGACGCCGCCTTCGCTGCGGCGCCGCACGTGTTCGCGGAGACGTTCTGGCTGCATCGCGGCGGTGGCATGGCGATGGAGACGCGCGCCGTCGCGGCGCGCCACGATGCGCCGGGCGATCTGCTTACGGTGTGGTCCTCCACCCAGACGCCGCATCTCGGCCGCCGCATGCTCGCCGATCTCACCGGCCGGCACCTGGAGCAGATCCGCATGATCGCGCCCGACGTCGGCGGCGGGTTCGGGCCGAAGGCGCCGTTCTACGCCGAGGAAGCCGTGATTCCGGCTGTGGCGCTGCGGCTCGGGCGGCCGGTCAAGTGGTTCGAGGACCGGCGCGAGCATTTTCTGTCGGCCACCCAGGAGCGCGACCAGCACTTCGACGTCGCCATCGCGGTCGACCACGACGGAAAAATCCTCGGGGTGCGCGGCACGCTGCTGCACGACACCGGCGCCTTCATGCCGTGGGGCATCATCATGCCGTACATCGCGGCGGTGACCATCCCGGGTCCCTATGTCGTGCCGGCCTACCGGCTCGCCTGCACGGTCGCCATCACCAACAAGGTGCCCACCACGCCGGTGCGCGGCGCCGGCCGGCCCCAGGCGGTGTTCGTCATGGAGCGCCTGATGGACCGCGTGGCTCGCGAGTTCGGCCTCGACCGCGCCGAGGTGCGCCGCCGCAACTTGATCCAGCCCGAGCAGATGCCTTACGCGGTCGGCCTGATCTTTCGCGACGGCATGCCGCTCGTCTATCACGGCGGCGACTATCCGCGCAGCCAGGCGGCAGCGATCGAACGCGCCCGTTACGACAATTTTTGCCAGC
This sequence comes from Xanthobacteraceae bacterium, assembly GCA_035259885.1. Taxonomy (GTDB): domain Bacteria; phylum Pseudomonadota; class Alphaproteobacteria; order Rhizobiales; family Xanthobacteraceae; genus DATFWC01. The sequence goes on along the minus strand of DATFWC010000174.1, from coordinate 3,562 downwards.
GCCAGGCGCGGGCACGGGAACTCGGCCGCTACCTCGGCATCGGCCTCGCCAATTACGTGGAAGGCACCGGGCTTGGGCCGTTCGAGGGTGTGACCGTCCGCGTGCTGCCCAACGGCAAGGTCCTGGTGGCGACCGGCGCCACCAACCAGGGCCAGGGCCAGCGCACGGCGCTGTCGCAGATCGTCGCCGACCGCATCGGCTGCCGCCTCGACGATGTCGTCATGACCATGGGCGACACGGCGGCGATTTCGCAGGGCGTGGGCGCTTTCGCCAGCCGCCAGGCCGTCCACGCCGGCAGCTCCGCGCTGCTCGCTGGCAATGCCGTGCGCGAAAAAATCGTCGCGCTGGCGGCGCTCACGCTGGGCGTCCCGGAGAGCGAGATCGACCTCGCGGACGGCGAGGCGATCGCGCGCGGCGGCAACCGGCCGCGCCTCTCGTTCGGCGAACTGGCACGCCTGGCGCAGGGCACCGCCGGTGTGTCGTTCGCCGCCGGCCAGGCGCCGGGGCTCGAGCACACCGCCTATTTCACCGCGCCGCAGGCCTCGTACTGCAACGGCACGCACATCGTCGAAGTCGAGGTCGACGTGTTCACCGGCGGCGTCACGCTCGTCAACTACACGGTGGCGCATGACAGCGGCACCATCATCAACCCGCTCATCGTCGACGGTCAGGTGCAGGGCGGCGTTGCCCACGGCATCGGCAACGCGCTGTTCGAATGGATGAAGTACGACGAGAACGCGCAGCCGCTGACCACCACCTTCGCCGACTACCTGCTGCCGGTCGCCACCGACGTGCCAACCTGCCAGCTCACCCACATTGAGACGCCGAACCCACTCAATCCGCTCGGCGTCAAGGGCGCGGGCGAGGGCGGAACGATTCCGGCACCTGCGGCCATCGTCAGCGCCATCGAGGACGCGCTCAAACCGTTCGGCGTGCGCTTTGCCGAAGCGCCGCTGACGCCGGAGCGGATCGTGGCAACGCTGCGCGCCGCCGGCGCCTACGAGCAGCTCGGTTGATCATGGACACGGCCCCCTCCGACTCGCCGTTCTGGCGCTTCTCGCTCCGCCTCTACCGCGATCCCGAGGTGGCGGCGGCGTGCATCGAGCTCCAGGACGAGGCCGGTGTCGACGTCAACCTGCTCCTGTTCCTGCTGTGGAGCGCGACGCTCAACCGCACCCTCCCGCCGGCGGCCATCGCCGACCTCGACCGGGCCATCGGCGCCTGGCGCGACGCCGCCGTGATCCCGTTGCGCGCGCTGCGGCGGGCGCTCAAAACGCCGCCGCCGGTGGTCGCGCCCGGCGCGGCGGAAGCATTCCGCACCCGCGTGAAAGGGGTTGAGCTCGAAGCCGAACGGCTGCAGCAGCAGACCATGTACGAGCTCGCGCCATCCTTGCCGTTCGCGCCCGCCGCGTCGCCGGCGGAGGCGGCGCGGGCGAATGTCGCCGCCTATGCGGCCGCGATGTCGCGGGCCTTCCCGCCGGCTTCGGTCGAGACCATACTCCGCGCCCTCGCTCGCATTTCGACATGATTCGCTCTCCGCTCGATTGAGCCCGAACATTTCACGGATCCGAGGATGATTACCCGCAGGTCGCTGATAACCGCGATCCCGGCCCTCGCCATGGCTCCACTCGTCCCGCCGGCGCTCGCTGCGGCGGAGAAATGGAGCCATGCCGTGGTGAAGGCGAAAGGCGACGCGGCCTTCTTCCACATGGCGCAGCGCAAGAGGTTTTGGGCCAGGCGCGGACTGTCGGTCGACTTGGTCGAGCTCAAGGACGGCACCGACGTCGTGCGCACGCAGGTCGCGGGCGAGGTCGATTCCTCAGACTCAGGGCCGGCCGAGGTCCTGCCGGCCGTGGAGAAGGGCGCCGAGCTGCGCTTTGTCGGCGCCGCCATCCACGGCCTTCCTTATGCGATCTACGTCCGGCCGAAGATCGCGTCGTGGGCCGAGCTTGCCGACAAGACCTTCGCCGTCTCCGCGCCCGGATCGGCGCCGCATCTCTTTCTCCTGGCAATGCTCGAGGCGAACAACGTGCCGACGGAAAGCATCCGGATCGCCAATGTTGCCGGCACGGTCCGCCGCATCAAGGCGCTCGCCGCCGGCAAGCTCGACGCTGCTGCGGCCTCGAGCGAGTTCGTCCCCTTGGCCGACCGGCTCAAGCTCAAGGTGCTCGGCTTGGCCAAGGACACGGCGCCGATGTTTCCGCGCTTCTACACGGTGATGAGCGCCCGCACGGTCGAGCGGCGCTACGACGCGGCGATCCAGTTCCTCGCCGGCTACATGGAGGGCCTGCGCTACTGTGTCGACCATCGTGATGAGGCGATCGCTCTGTCGGCCGAGATCAACGACGAGCGGCCGGACGCCCGCTACGCCTTCGCCTATGACGAGATCGTCGCCAACCGGATGGTCTCGCTCGACATGGACATTCCGCGCGACAAGCTCGCATGGATGCAGTACATGCTGGTCCGGCTGAAGCGGCAGCAAGCGCCCCTCGACCTCGCCACGCTCATCGACACCCGCTTACGCGACCAGGCGGTGGATTTGATCGGGACGCGGTGAGCTTGTCCCGCACGCCGTGCAGCGCCTAAAGCGCGTTCACGCGCGTCTTCCGACGCTATGGCGGTGCACCGCAGATGCGGGACCCCGGTTTTGTAGTAATCTCGCCGGCGTCCCGGGTCTGCAGCGCGTCGCGTTGCGCAGCGCCCGGGACATGCGCGACCAGTAGAAAGGATCGAGTGACATGGATCAGGCAACATACGACCGCGGACTGGCCAAGCGGCGCAAGGTGCTGGGGGACGAGTATGTCGACCGCGCGCTCAACAACGTCGACGACTTCAACCGCGATTTCCAACGCATCCTCACTCAGTATTGCTGGGGCGAGGCGTGGGGCGACGACACCCTGAGCCCGCGCGAGCGTTCGATCCTCAATCTCGGCATGATCGCCGCGCTCGGCAAGATGGAGGAGTTCCAGAGCCATTTCCGCGGCGCGCTGCGCAACGGCCTCACCCCCAACGAGCTGCGTGCCGTGCTCACCCAGATCGCGATCTATTGCGGCATCCCGGTCGGCGTCGACTGCTTTCGCGTCGCCAAGCCGATCGTGGAGGCGCATGGGAAGAAATAGTCCGCGGGCGCGCAGCTTTCTCAGCTGTCATCCCGGACGGCTTGCGTCAGCAAGCCGATCCGGGACCCAAGTACCCCGGCATCAGAAAATAGGCACGGCAGGGATACATGGATCCCGGCTCTCGCGCTGCGCGCTCGGCCGGGATGACAGCCGAGAAGCATCCGTTAGTTCGTCTTGCCGTAGGCGGCGCGCACCTTCTGCAACACCTCCGGCGACAGGTCGCTCACCTCGGCAACGAGCTTCTGCAGCTCTTCGCCTTTCATCGGGTTGACGGTGAGCGTCGTCTTCTCGGCGTCGGCCAGGAATTCCGGGTCCATCATGGTGGCGTCGAAGGCGCGGCGCAGCGCCTCGACGCGGTCGGGCGGAGTGCCGGGCGTGGTGAAGAACGCGGTGCCAACTTCGGTGGCGTTCATCACGGCGCGCAGCACCGCGCGCTCCTCGTC
>DATFWC010000173.1:0-16437 GCA_035259885.1 Xanthobacteraceae bacterium | reverse complement strand
GAGATCTCCACCTCCAGCACGTCGCCGGCCTTCATCCACAGCGGCGGCGTGCGGCGGTGGCCGACGCCTTCCGGCGTGCCGGTGGCGATCACGTCGCCGGCCGACAGTTGTGTGAAATCCGAGCAGAAGGCGACGATCTCGGGAACGGAGTGGATCAGGAGGTCGGTGCCGGAGTGTTGCACCTCCTGGCCGTTGAGCCGCGTGGTCAGCGTCAGGCGCGACGGATCGGGAATCTCGTCGGTGGTGACAATCCACGGGCCGAGCGGCCCGGTGCCAGGAAAATTCTTGCCCGACGTGACGGAGATTTTCTGGTAGTCGCGCACACTGCCGTCGACAAAGCAGGTGTAGCCTGCCACGTGGTCGAGCGCGCGCTCAGCCTTGATGTGCCGCCCGCCGCGGCCGATCACGAGCGCCAGCTCGCCCTCGAAATCGAAGCACTCCGACACTTTCGGCCGGATCATCTCGCCGTCGTGGCCGACCAGCGTATCGACGAAGCGCACGAACATGCTCGGCGCCTTGGGAATGTCGCGGCCTGTCTCGGCGGCATGCGAGCGATAGTTGATGCCGGCGCACAGAATTTTCTCCGGATCGGGAATCGCCGGCAGGAAGCGCAGATCGGAGAGTTTGTGATCGGGGCGTTGCCCCTCGGCAACGCGCCTGATCTCGTCGAGCGCGCCCGCTGCCAGCACCTCGCGCAAGGTCGCGTACTTGGTGCGACCACTCAACGTAACGACGCCGTCGCCCGTCACCAAACCGAACCCCGGCCGGCCGTCGACGACATAGCTGGCAAGCTTCATGGCCTCAGCCCTTCTTGTGCTCGTGCTTGTGGTCTGGCCGCGTCACCAGGTGGCCGCAGCCGGCCTTGTTGGCCCAGTATTCCCAGGCGCGCCACGTTTCCGTCGAGTAGGGACTGTAGCCGGCATTGCGCGCCGCGATCTCGCCCTCCGACAGATACTTGATCTCGCCGCCGAGCTGCGTCGCCCGCATCAGGGCGCGCGCATTGCGCGGCAGATAGACCGACAGCCGCACCACCTCGATCAGCGAGCGCCCGGCCGAGGCGAAGCCATGGCCACGCATCAGCGCCACCCTGTTGTCGCCGAGGCAGCGCGCGAGATCGCGCCCGTGGTCCATGTTGCGCACCAGGAGGTCGGTGTCGCCGAACTTGTCGGCAATGTCCCACACCGGCACGTGTGCGCCAATAAAACTTCCCGAATGGATCACCGGCCGCAGCGGCGTCGCCTGGGCGATACCGAACGGCAGAATGTCTTCCGCATGCGCATGCACCACCGCCTGCGCGTCGGGGCGCGCCTCGTAGATGGCGGCGTGAATGAAGCGCTCGAGATAGAGCGCGCGGGTCTCGTCGCGCACCGGCTGGCCGTCGAGGCCGAGTTCGACGATGTCACCGCGCTCGACCAGGTCGGGCGCCAGCGACCGCGCGATGAAGAAATGCTTCGGGTTGTCGGGATGGCGAATGCTGACATGGCCGTAGGCGTCGACCACATCCTCGCGGGCGAGGATGCGATTGGCGATGACCAGGTCCTGGACGACGGTGTCGAGATTCATGCTGGCTGATCCGCGGAAACGAGGTGGGCGCGAAAAATTATCCGTAGGTGGGCACGAACAGATCGTCCACCGGCACCGGCTTGGCGATCAGGTGCTGGTCGGCCAGGTATTGCACCAGGGCTTCGAGCGTCGGGCGATTGGGCTCGACGCCGTAGGGCCACGGATCGCCGTCAAAGACGTCGTAGATCTCGTCGATGTCACGCATGAGCCATGGCGTCATGTAGCGCAGCGCCCGCAGATTGAACATTTTTTGCAGGGCGATGTCTTTCGCGCGGCACATTGCGTCGTACAGGCTGGTGGCGACGAACGGATATTTTTCATACACGTCGCGGCGGATGGCCACGAGGTGCATGATCGGGAAGATGCGCGTGCGCTTATAGTATTCCTTCTCCAATTTCTCGTAGTCCGGAAACAGGCGCGCGATGTCCGGGTTGTAGCGGATCGCCTCGGGCAGGCTGGTGCCGAGCGTGGCATCGACCACGCGCTCCTCCAGAAGGTCGCTCATGGATTTGCCCGAGCGGTTGTCCTCGATCGGCACAGGCTTGAGCAGCGGCAGCACGGTCGGGCTGCCATGGGCGTTGGGCGTGTTCATGGCCCCCTGCACCCAATGGATCCTGGTCAGGTCGACGCCGTATTCGTGCTGCAGCAGGCCGCGGATGAAGATCGCCGCCGTCATCGTGTAGAGCGGCACGCCGACGCGCTTGCCTTCGAGATCCTTGGGCTTCGTGATGCCGGCCTTGCGGTGCACGGCGATGAAGCCGTGGCGGAACGCGCGCGACGGAAACACCGGCAGCGCCACGAACGGGCACCGGTTGTTGGCGAAGCGCTGGACGAACTCCGAGCTCGAATATTCCGCGACGTCGAACTCCTGGCCGCCCGACATGCGGTCGAAGATCGGCCGCGGCTGGTCGATGGCGATGAAGTTGAGATCGATGCCGTCGGCCTGCACCTCGCCGGTGTAGAGCGGCTGCATCCGGTCGTAGAGCGCACAGGCGAAGGTCAGCGGCAGCTTGGCCATGACTGTTGGGTCCTCGGTCTCACAAGGTTCCTCGGCTGTCATCCGGCCGAGCGCCGTTAGGCGCGAGAGCCGGGATCCATGTACCCCTGCCTCGCTTCTTTTCCGATACCGGGGTACTTGGATCCCGGATCGGCTCGCCTGCGCTGCGCGCCGCTCGCCGTCCGGGATGACGACTGAGTGAAATGCATGTATCGCGCGCCGCCCATCACGCCTCGTCGACGACGGTGTTGCGCAACATGCCGATCTCCGGCACGGAAATCTCCAGCACGTCGCCGGGCTTGAGCCACACTGGCGGCTCGGCGTGGCTGCCGGAGCCGGTGGGCGTGCCGGTGAGGATGAGGTCGCCGGCCTTGAGCGTGGTGAACATGCTGATGTAGCGGATCAGCTCGGGAAAATCCCAGATCAGCCGCTCGGTCGTGTCGTCCTGGCGCACCTCGCCATTGACGCGCGTGGTGAGATGCAGCGGCCTTTTTGGATCGAGCTCGTCGGCTGTAGTGATCCACGGGCCGAGACTGCCGGAGCGATCGAAATTTTTGCCCTGGGTGACGTTCAACGTGCCGTGGCGCACCCAGTCGCGGATGGTGCCTTCGTTGCCCAGCGTGAGGCCGGCGACCATGTCGAGCGCCCGCTCGCGCGGCACGTTGCGTCCTTCGCGCCCGATGACCAGCACGATCTCGCCCTCGTAGTCGAGCTTGTCCGACACTTTTGGCCGCACCAGCGCCTGGCCGTGGCCGACGAACGAGCCGGGAAAGCGGACGAACAGATTGGGATATTTCGACGCCTGCCGGTTGTCCTTGTATTCGGCGTTGCGGTCCGCGTAGTTGATGCCGACGCAGATGATCTTTTCACCGCCCGGCAGCGGCGGCAGGAATGTGACGGCGTCGAGCGCATGGTCGGCCGTGCCGGTCGCGGCCGCACGCGCTTCGCCGATCGCCTGCGCGGCGATCATATCGACCAGACCCGGATATTTTTTCAGCCTGCGGCCGAGATCGATGACGCCGCCGTCGGTCACGGCGCCGTACGTGGGGCGGCCGTCCACCTCGAAAGTTGCAAGACGCATGGGTTTCACTCACTGACAGAAGCACGCGCGATGGCGCAATGTTGAAGACGATGGCGCAAGCAAAAGCAAGAAGCCGCGCATGACGATCATTGCGCCTTGATACCGGACTCGGCCACCACCTTGGCCCATTTGTCGACCTCGCGGCGAATGAACCTTTGGAACTCTTCCGGGCTGTACGGCATCGGCTCCGCCCCGATCTTGCGGATCTGCTCCTGCACGTCGGCGTCCTTGAGCGCCGCCACGATCGCCTCGTTGAGCTTGGCGACGACATCGGCCGGCGTGCCGGCCGGCGCCACAAAGCCGAACCATCCAATCGACTCGTAACCGGGCAATCCGGATTCCGCGAAGGTCGGAACGTCCGGCAAGGTGGTGACGCGGGTCGCACTGGAGACCGCGAACACCTTGATGCGCTTGGCTTCGATCAGCGAGATCGCGCTCGGAATATCGGTAATGCCGAGCGGCACGTGACCGGCCAGCACGTCCTGCGTCACCGGTCCGCTGCCGCGGTAGGGAACCAGCGTGATGTTCGCCCCGGCCATGTGGTTCAGGAGCTGCGCCGTCAGGTGCATGGCGGTGCCGTTGCCGCCATGGCCGATCGAGATGCTGCCGGGCTGGCTCTTGGCCAGCGCGATCACGTCGCCCAGCGAGTTGGGGGCAAACGACAGCGGCGCTGCCAGGATGAACGGCGTGATGGCCAGCCCGCTGATCGGCGTGAAATCGGTGAGCGGGTCGAACGGCATCTTTTCCCGCAGGCTGACATTCACCACCAGCGCGCCGGCCGCCCCGATGCCGATGACGTAGCCGTCGGGCGGCGACTTCGCCACCACGTCGAGGCCGATGACGCCGCCGGCGCCCGGCCGGTTGTCGATGACGATGGGCTGCCCGAGCCGCTTCTCCAGATGCGGCTGCATGGCGCGTGCCACGATGTCCGAGCTGCCGCCCGGCGGAAAGGTCACCACGAGCCGGATCGGTTTTTGCGGATAGCTTTGCGCCAGCGCGCCGGTGCTCGCCCCCAGCGCGAGCCACGCGAGTGCCAACGCCCAGCCCGCAACCTTCATGCTCCCCTCCCCGATCGTTTGCCGACATAGTCGACCGCGTCGCGGCCGAGGGCAAGCCGTGACACCGCGGATCGCGGCGGCGAATGCCTGTCATGCCTGACCCGCCCTTCCGGCGGCGGCGCTTGACCGCCATTTTTGCAGGCCCGATACAGGCGGCCAGTGTGGGAGAAACGCCAATGAGCAGCAGCAATGGCCGCAAGGACGACGCGAGACCGCTTCCCGGCGGGAAGCTCGTTCTCGTGGCGCTCGAGGACGGCATCGCCTGGGTGACGCTGAACCGTCCCGACAAGCGCAACGCCATCAGCCCGACGCTCGCCGCCGAGATGCTCGGCGTCATCGACGAACTCGAGATCGACGACCGCTGCAAGGTCCTGGTGCTCACCGGCGCGGGAGACGCATTCTCGGCCGGCATGGATCTCAAGGAATACTTCCGCGCGACCGATCCGCTCAGCCCGGAAGAGCGCGCGCGCATCTTCCGCGTCAACGCGCAGTGGCAATGGCGGCGCCTGCGCTACTACGCCAAGCCGACCATCGCCATGGTCAACGGCTGGTGTTTTGGCGGCGCGTTCACGCCGTTGACGTCGTGCGACCTGGCGATCGCCGCCGAGGACGCGAAGTTCGGCCTGTCCGAGATCAACTGGGGCATCATTCCGGCCGGCATCGTCACCAAGGCGGTGTCGGGCATGATCAATCACCGCGACGCACTGTACTACATCATGACCGGCGAAACCTTTGACGGCCGCCGCGCGGCGGAAATCGGTCTCGTCAACGAGGCGGTGCCGCGCGAACGTCTGCGCGAACATACGACGGCGCTCGCCAGGGTCCTGATGGAGAAAAATCCGGTCGCAATGAAAGCTGCCAAGCACGCCTATCGCCGCGTGCTCGACATGTCGTGGGACGACGCCGAGGATTACTTGTTCGCCAAGATCGACCAGTCGCGCTTCCTCGATCCCGAGAAGGGACGGGACAAGGGCATGTCGCAGTTCCTCGACGACAAGACCTACAAGCCCGGGCTCGGAGCCTACAAGCGTGACGGCTGACGCGGCGGACGCTGAGGCGCGCTCGCCCGGCTTGTCGCCCACCGGCGTCCTTCGGCTCCTCCGGCCGCGGGCGATCGCCATCGTCGGCGTGTCGCCCGAGCCGGGATCGATCGGCGGCGCCGTGCTGGCCAACCTCGATCGCTTCGCCTACGGCGGAACAATTCATCTGGTCAGCCGCAACCGCGGCGACATCGGCGGGCGACCCTGCGTGGCGTCGATCGACGACCTGCCAAAAAATATCGATGTCGCCGTGCTGGCGGTTCCGCGTGACGGCATCAAGGACGCGGTGGCAGCCTGCGTGCGGCGCCAGGTCGGCACGGCCATCATCTATGCGGCCGGCTTTGCCGAGACCGGTGCGGCGGGCCGCGCCGAGCAGGATGAGATTGCGAGCATCGCGCGCGATGGCGGGCTCGCCCTGAGCGGCCCCAACTGCATCGGACTGGTCAATTTTTCCGACCGCGTGCCGCTCACCTACGAGCCACTGGCGTCCCTCGCTGACGACGACGCGCCCGCCATCGGCGTCGTGGCGCAGAGCGGCGCCATGCTGTCAGGCTTGCGGGCGGCGCTGCTGGGCAAGGAACTGGCGCTCTCCTGCCTCATCTCCACCGGCAACGAAGCCGGGCTCGCATCGGAAGACTTTTTGGACTTTCTGGTCGACGACGTGCGCACCCGCGTCATCGTGATGTTCGCCGAGCAGATCCGGCAGCCGCGGCGTTTTCTCGCCATCGCCGAGCGCGCGCGCCAGCAGGGCAAGCCGATCGTGCTGATGCATCCGGGACGCTCCGCCCAGGCGCGCGAGTCGGCGCGCACCCACACCGGGGCGCTGGCCGGCGACCACGCCATCATGGCGAGCCTGGTGCGTCAGCGCGGCGTGGTGCTGGTCGACACGATCGAGGAGCTGATCGACACCGCCGAGCTTCTTGTGCGGTTTTCCCCGCCGCAGGCCGGCGCCGCGGTGATCACCAACTCGGGCGCGTTCAAGGGCTTTGCGCTCGACTTCTGCGAGGCAATCGCGCTCGACCTGCCCAAGCCGCAGCCCGACACGCTGGCGGCGCTGCGCCAGGCGCTGCCGCCCTATGCGGCGATCGACAATCCGCTCGACACCACCGGCCAGACCATCAAGCAGCCGTCGATCTTCACCGATGCGGCGAACCATCTTCTCGCCGATCCCGGGATGGGCAGCGTCATCGTGTCCATCGTGCCGGGCGGACCGCAGCAGGCCATGGCCAAGGTGGCGGCGCTGCTGCCGCCGCTCGCCGGGGCCAAAAAGCCCGTGGCGGTCGCCGTCATGGGCGACGAGGCGCCGCTGCCGGAAAAATTCGTCTCGTCGTTCCGGCAACAGGGCGTACCGGTGTTTCGCTCGCCCGAACGGGCGCTGCGCGCCATGGCGCATGCGACGGCTTACGGCCGCCAGTGCACCGGTGCCGCGCCGGCCAAAGCCGATCTCGCCGTGCCCGACATTGCGCTGCCGCGGCGCGGCGTAGTTCCGGAGTTCGCCGGCAAGGATTTTTTGGCGCGCCTCGGCATTCCGGTGCCGCGCGGTGGCCTCGCGCATGGGGTCGCCGAAGCGCACGAGATTGCGGAACGCATCGGCTATCCGGTGGTCATCAAGGCCCAGGCAGCGGAGCTGACGCACAAGAGCGACGTGGGCGGCGTAATCATCGGCATCACGGATGCGGATGCGCTTGCGGCCGCGTGGGAGCGCCTGCACAAAAACGTCGCCGCCGCCTGGCCCGGCCATGCGCTCGAAGCCATTCTGGTCGAGACGATGGCGCCAAGCGGTGTCGAGATGGTGGTGGGCGGGCGCCGCGATCCCGACTGGGGACCGGTCGTGATGGTGGGGCTCGGCGGCATCTGGATCGAGGCGCTGCACGACGTGCGGCTGCTGCCGCCCGATCTCTCGCGCGCCGCCATCGCGGAGGAAGTGGCAAAGCTCAAGGGGTTCGGGCTGCTGCGCGGCGCACGCGGCCGGCCGCCGGCGGACATCGATGCGCTGGTCGACACGATCGCGACCATCGGCGCACTCCTCATATCGCGGCCGGAGGTGGCGGAGATCGATATCAACCCGCTGGTCGTCTATCCCAAGGGCGTGCTGGCGCTCGACGTGCTTTTCGTCGTCTCGGCGGGAACGTAACGCCGCATCGTGGGGAGTGACATGGATTTTGGCTTCACCGACGAGCAAAACATGCTGCGCGACAGCGTGCGCAAGCTCATGGACCGGGTGGCGACGGTCGACTACGTCCGGCGGCTCGATCGCGAGCAGGCCTACCCCTACGAACTCTATGCCGCGTGGGCGGAGGCCGGCCTGCTGCGCCTGCCCTTTCCCGAACAATATGGCGGCCTGGGCGGCAGCGTCATCGACATGGCGATCGTGGCGGAAGAAATCGCGCGCAAGAGCGCCGACCTCTATATGGCGTTCTCCGGCTCCACGTTCTGCGGACTCAATATCCTGCGCAAGGCGTCGGAGGAACAGAAGCGGCTGTGGCTGCCCAAGCTCCTGTCAGGCGAGGTCCGCATGGCGATCTCGATCTCCGAGCCGGAGGCCGGCTCCGACGTCGGCGCCATGCGCACGACGGCGCGGCGCGACGGCGACCACTACGTCATCAACGGCCAGAAGCTGTGGAGCAGCGGCGCCGGCGCCAAAGCCTGTGTGATCAACGCCTACGTCAAGACCGACACCAAGGCGCACTACCGCCAGGGCATGTCGCTGTTGCTGGTCGACAACACGGCGCCCGGTCTCGAGCTGCGCAAGCTCGACATGCTGGGCCGGCGCTGCACCGGCACCTACGAGATCTTCTTCAACGACGTGCGCGTGCCAGTCGACCGGCTGATCGGCGGCGAGCACGGAGGCTGGGACTGCCTCATGTCGGGCCTGCAGGTGGAGCGCGTGTGTTCGGCCGCGGGCAATTGTGGCGCCGCCCAGGCGGTGGTCGACCTGGCGCTGGCCTATGCCAAGGAACGCAAGCAGTTCGGCCGCCCGATCGGCAGCTTTCAGGCCATCGCTCACATGCTGGCCGACATGGCGACCGAGGTGGAGGCGGCCCGCACCCTGATGTGGCGCGCCGCCTGGATGGTGGCGTCCGGCCAGGACGCCCTGCGGGAAATCTCCATGGCCAAGCTCCTGTCGTCGGAAACCTATGCCAAGGTGGCCAATCTCGGCATGCAAATCCTCGGCGCCTACGGCTACACCATGGAATTTGACATGCAGCGGCACTTTCGCGATTCCCGGGCCTCCACCATCGCGGCCGGAACCTCGCAAATTCAGCGCAATTTGATCGCCGGACTCATGGGGTTAAAGGTTCAGTAAATGGAAATTGTGTTAAAGCATTGCCGGGGTGGACGAAAATCGGCGGGGCCGGTGGAACTTTCCTCCCCAAAACAGCCTTTTTGTTTCGTTGTGATCGGTGACGGCGGGCGCGCCTCGGGTCTTCCATGAGCACCATCCTGGTCAAGATTTTCGCGACCGCACTCGTGCTGAGCCAGGTCACCACCCGGCCGGATGCCATCAAGCCGCAATTCGACCCCGTCGCCGACCAGCCCAACGTGGTGAAGATCCTGCGCGACGGCTGCGCCCAGATGCGCAAGACGTTCGAGATCGAGGACATCAATCTCGACGACCTGATCGCCACCGCCATGGACGACCCGCAGGCGCTGACGGCTGACATCAAGGCCCTGCGCGGCCTGAGCTTCAACGATCTCATCACCTCCTATCGCCAGTTCTGCAAGAACGAAACCGCGGCGAATTCCCCCGTCGATCTCGCCGAAGTCATCCGGTTCTACAACGACGCGGTCGCCGACCTCCCCGACCACCGCCAGCTCAAGGACAAGAAGCTGCCCGGCACGACCATCGTGCTCGACGGCCGCGGCGACCGCTTCGCCGAGATTTCCGAGCCCGAGCATCGCCGCATCTGGGTGCCGTTGAGCGACATCCCGGAGCACGTGCAAAAGGCCTTCGTGGCGGCCGAGGACAAGCGCTTCTTCCAGCACAAGGGGATCGACGAGCGCGGCCTGATCCGCGCCTTCATGGGCAACCTGACGCAGCCGGGGCGCCCGCAGGGCGGCTCGACCATCACGCAGCAGGTGGCAAAGAACCTGCTGGTCGGCGCCGACGTCACCTACGAGCGCAAGATGCGGGAGATCATCCTGGCCTCGCGCATCGAACGCACCCTGAGCAAACAGGAGATTCTCGAGCTCTATCTCAACTCGATCTATCTCGGCCGCGGCGCGTGGGGCGTCGAGATGGCGGCGCGCAGCTATTTCGACAAGTCCGCAAAGGAACTCACGGTCACCGAGGGGGCGCTGCTGGCTGGCCTGACCAAGGGCCCCAACTACTTCAACCCGGAGCGCCAGCCGGCACGGGCGCGCGAACGCCTGGCCTATGTGCTCAACCGCATGAAGGAGGATGGCGCGCTCGCCGCAGGCGAGGAGACCGCCAAGGACCTGCCGGTGCTGGCCGCCTACGATCGCACGCGGCGCGACACCGGCTTCTACATGCTCGACCAGTTCGTGCGCGAAGCGAAGACGACCGCCGGCATCGAGGCGCTGACGGCGTCGTCCTACGTGGTACACTCGACCGTCATCCCCGAGCTCCAGCGCGCCACCGAGGCCGCCCTGCAGGAGGGACTCGCGCGTTACGAGCTCAACACCGGGCGCTTCCGCTTCGAAGGCGCCGAGGCGAACCTTGCCGACGCGATCCAGCGCATCGGCACGGAGCAGAAATCAGGCACGCCGCCGCAGGGCGGCCAAGCGGGCGAGCCGGCGTGGCGGACCGCGCTGAAGAATGCGCGCCTGCCGCTCTACGACGTGCATTGGACCCCGGCCATCGTGCTGGACAAGGCGCGTGGCAAGAACGCCGGTGACGCGATCCGCGTCGGCCTGAGCGACGGACGCGTGCTGCCGTTGATGGCGTGGAACGCCAGCATCCGGAAAAACCTCGCGCTCTACGACGTGGTCTACGTGCGGGTGACGGAACCGAAGGGGAAGACCGCGGCGCGCGCCGACCTGCGCATCCGGCCCACGGTCCAGGGCGCGGCGCTGGTGCTGGAGAACAGAACCGGCCGCATCCTCGCCATGGCGGGTGGCTTCTCCTATCCGCTGAGCCAGCTCAACCGCACCACCCAGGCCCAGCGTCAGCCGGGCTCGGCCATCAAGCCGCTGGTCTATCTGGCGGCGCTGCGGCGCGGCCTGCAGCCCAACACGCTGGTGCTCGACGCGCCGCTCACCCTGCCGCCGATCTCCAACGCCAGCTACGCACGCGAGCGGGATTACTGGACGCCGAAGAATTACGACAACGGCGCGTCCGGCGTCATGACGTTGCGGCGGGCACTGGAGAATTCCAAGAATCTCGTCACCGTGCGCCTGCTCGACGGCGGCATCGAGCCCGAGCCGGAACGCAGCCTCGATCGCATCTGCGAGCTGGCGCAGGAGGCGCAGGTCTACAAGGACTGCGTCCACTACTATCCGTTCGTGCTCGGCGCCCAGCCGGTGCGCCTGGTCGATCTTGCTGCGTTCTACGCGGCGATCGCCAACGAAGGCGTGCGTCCGTCGCCGCATGTGATCGAAGAGGTCGACCGCGACGGGAAGAGTGTGTTTCAGCACGCGCCGAGCTCGTCGATCTGGGTCGGCTCGACAGACCGCGTCGCCTTCTATCAGCTCAAGACCATGCTGCAGGGCGTGCTGCAGCGGGGCACGGCCGTCGGCATCCGCCATCTGGCGCCGTTCGTCGGCGGCAAGACCGGCACCACCGATAACGAGAACGATGCATGGTTCGTCGGCTTCAGCAATGACGTGACGGTGGCCGTGTGGGTCGGTTACGACAACGCCGACGGCAAGCGGCGCACGCTCGGCAACGGGCAGACCGGCGCCAAGGTGGCGGTGCCGATCTTCGAGCCGATCATGCAGGCGGCCTGGACCTATCACGCGCCGCGCACGGCGCTGAAACCTCCGTCGCCGGAGGCGCAGCGCCAGCTCGCTGACCTGCCGATCGATCTTGCGACCGGCGAGCGCCTCTCCGGTCCGGCCCGCGGCGCCTTCCTGGAGCACTTTCGTATCGATCGCTTCGGCGATGTGGCCGACACGCAATACGAGCTGGTGCCGCGCGAAGAGGCCTATGCGTATCGCGGCTACGGCGTGTATGGCGACGGCGAATCGGACGGCGGCTGGTATTCCGAGCGAGACAACCAGCCGTTCGCGCGCTATCCCTTCTGGCGCGATCAGCCGCAGCAGCGGGTGGAGCCCCCGTGGAGCGGCCTGTTCGGCCAGCCGCGCTGGTGGAACGGCGACGAGGCGCGCAAGCCGCGCCGCGTCGATCCGGACTACCCCTGGGGCAACCGCCATTCGGTCCAATGAGAGAATAATGCGGGCCCTTCGCGCCTTAACGCCGCTCCTCACCGTTCTGTCCATCGCGTCTCCCGCCAGCGCGCAGGAGTTCGCGATCACCGAGGCGCCGTCCGTTACGGCGCTGGCGCCGGCGGAGATCAAGCCGCGAACGATCGTGTTCACGGATCATCGCAACGACGAGCTGGCGGATAGCGGGACCGGCCTCATCCGCTTCGAGGACTGGGCGCGCGCGCGCCCGCTGCAGAAACAGATGCTCAGCCTCTACCCCGGCTATATCGAGCCGACGTTCAACGTCAGCCGCAACGGCGTGACCAAGCCGCACAAAGAAAAGCTGCATATGTATGTGGCGGAGGCGCGCTTCCTGGTCGGCAAACCGCCCGGCTCGCTCGATCTGCCGCGCTTCACCACGCTGGCCTTTCTCGAGCGCCTCGATCCGGCCATCAAGCACAAGGTCATCAGCCAGGCCGAGATGATGCCGCCGAAGCTTCCCGAGCTTCCCCATCTGCGCCATCCGGCGCGCGACTGGTGTCCGTCGTCGATGCAGGGCATCTGCACCCAGTCGCGCTACCGGTTCGAAGGCCGCCTGCCGGCCGCCATCATGCTCGCCAACAAGCTGCGGGAGAACAGCAAGCCGGTGTCCGACACGATCGAATTCCAGAGCGAGCTGCGCCTCGTGCCGGGCAACGACAGCGATGGCAACCTGGCCAAGCTGACCGGCGTGAGCACGCCGGTGGCCGGTGTGCTGGAGCAGAACATTTTCTGGGTCAATCAGATCATGCAGTTCGGCCGCTTCCTGGCCGTGTTTCAGCCGCACCCGGTGGACACCGGCAAGACCGTGGTGACGGCCTTCATGGCGCTCGCCGTGAAGTCGGACGTGCTGGAACGCAAGAAGGAATACGAGACCGTTCCGGTGCTGCGCAATCTCGTGCCGGCGCAGGTGCTGGTGGGCAACAGCTCGTTCAACACCGGTAGTTCGATCAGCGGCGGCCTGCCGGTCTACGTGCGCAACCGCATCAAGGCCATCGCCAATATCATCGAGCAGTAAGCGCTCGGAACGCCGCCTCGCCGTAAGGTGGGCAACCACGCGTTACGTCGCGATCTCAATTCCAATGCGGCTCGGAACGCGCGTTTGCCCACCACGCGGCAGCGCAAACAACGGTGGGCAAATTCGCGATCGCGCCGTTGTCCGCCAGCGGCGTCGCGCCAGGCGAATTTGCCCACCCTACGACGCAAGCCGTCGGAGATGACAACGGAGCAGCTTCAAGCCTGCCGCCGGGCCGCGGACTTCCGCCGCGCCGTCTTCCTGGTCGAGCGGGCCGACGAACGACGCGCCGCCGAGCGCGTGGTCTTCTTGCCGGCCGGCGCCTTGCGGCCCGACGCCTTCTTGGGCGCGCGGCGTGGCGTCAATTTGTCGGCGCGCGGATTGATTTTGCGCTCAGCGATGGCGGTGAGCTTGGCGTCGGTCGCCTTCTCTTCCTTGAGGGTTTCGCTCAGCACTTTTGCACTCTGGCGATGGCCGAGGTTGTTCGCCCATGCCATCAAGGCGCCATAGCGCGTGATCTCGTAGTGCTCCACGGCCTGCGCCAGCGCGATGACAGCGGTGTTCATGACCGCCGGATCCTCGATTTCACCCATCACGTCCTCGGCCTCGCGGATGATGCCGTCGATCGCTGGGCAGTTGTGACCCCGCGCTTCGCGGTCGTGCATCGCGAACACGCGCTCCAGCCGCTTCACCTGGTTCTCGGTCTCTTTCAGGTGAGTCTCAAACCCGCGCTTGAGTTCGCCATCGGTGGTCTTTTCGATCATTTTCGGCAACGCCCTCAGGATCCGATTCTCGGCGTAATAGATGTCCTGCAAGCCATGCACATACAGATCTTCCATCGTCTTGATGTCTTTGGAGAACAGACCCATGGCAACCTCCTGACAGCCGCATGCCCGATGGCATTGGAACCGATGGCCAAACGCGCGCACGCGAGGGCCGGTTCCATGGCGCGTGGCGACATTGGCGATCAAGGCTTTTTCGGCACGGCAGCTCGCGGCCCATGACGCTGCCGCGGCAAGAATTCATGCAGCAAAGATTACCGCTTCCTGGCGCCCGCCTCCTTGGGCTGTTTCGGCGCCGGCACCGTCTTGCGCTTGGCCGGCGCACGCGGGGCCGCGGCACCGCGGCGCTTGGGGGCGACCTGCTCCCCGCCCTGATCCGTCAGCGTGGGAAACTCGCCGGCATTCTCGATGGCCTCGATCGGCTCCACCGGATCGTCGGAGCCTTCTCCCTGCACCGGCTTGGTCGCAAGCTTCCGGTTGTCTTCGATCGCCACCAGTTCGCGCGCCTTGTCCCAGTGGGCATCGGATCGGCCTTCCGGACAGCCTTCCTCCACCCAAAGACGGTAAGCACGCTGCCGCACGCGTTCTTCGAAATCGTCCATGGCAGGTCCTCCTGCCATTTCTCATCCCTGTACGCGCTTGATAACAACGGAATCTTGTGCGGCGGGGTTCCGGCAACAGGCTCGGCGTCAACCTGTCACCGCGGGCTCCACGGCCGGTTCGCGCGGCCGCCTGGGAGCTCCCTTGCCTATGGGCGTGGCCCGCAAAATCGCAACCGGCAGCGGACCGAACAATTGCGCGAGCGGAACTTCCGCTTGGTGCCAGGTTCGCGCGGACGCCAGCGCGTCGTGCACCGCCGAGAAACCGTCGAGCGCCAACGCGCCGTCCCAGTCCTGCGCAACCGGCCAGCGGCGCCCGCGGTCGGTGAAGGGAGCGAAAAGCCGTCCGACCGCGATCACGACCGCGTCGCGCCCGGACGTGCGGGCAAACGCCACCACGTGATCGCGGTGACGACCCCTGACGGTGAGCGGCCGATAGGTGCCGCCGGTGAACAGCGCCGCATGTTCGTTGCGCAGCACGATGAGCGCGCGCGTCAACGCCAGCTTGATGCGGCCGTCCGGCCAGCTGGCGGCGAGCGCCGCCCAGTCCGGCCTCACCCCGAGTCGCGCGAGCGCCGCGGCGCGCGCGGAAAAATCCACCGGCCGCCGGTTGTCGGGATCGACCAGCGACAGATCCCAGAACTCGGTGCCCTGGTAGAAATCCGGGACGCCCGGCATCGTAGCCTTCAGGGTGAGCTGCGACAGGCTGTTAAGCGCTCCGAGCAAGGCGGTGCGCTTGACCAGTGCCGCGAACGACTCGATGAATTGCGCCGATTCGCTGCGGTCGAGCATCCGGCGCAGGAAGCGTTTCACGCCCTCCTCGTAGGCTTCGTCGGGATTGATCCAGCTGGTCTCGACCTTGCCCTCGCGCGCCGCCTTGATGGCGTACTGCTCCATGCGCGTGACGAAGTTTTGGTCGATGCCGTCGAGCGGCCAGGCGCCGAGCAGAGTCTGATACAGCATGTACTCCAGACCGAGCGACGGCGTGCGCAGGTCCCGCACGTTTCCGGCCAGCCGCGCATTCATGGCGCGCCACGCGGTCACGGCCGTGGCCCATTCGTCGGCCAGTTCGGCAATTGCCAGCACCCGCGCGCGGGCATCCTCGCCGCGCTTGGTGTCGTGCGTGGCGGTGGCGGTCATGCCGTGCGGCGCCTCCTCGACCCTCGCCCGCATCAGCGCATGGAAATCCTCCGCCGTGAGGGCCGAGGCATCGGGCTCGCCGCCGACCTCGTTCAACGCGAGCAGCCGGTAGTAGCGGTAGAACGCCGTATCCTCGAGCGATTTCGCCATCATCGGCCCGGTGAACTGCTGCACCTTGAAGGCGAAGCGGCGCACGCGGGCGCTGCTGTAGCCGCTGCGGTCCGGCGCAACGAGATCGAGAGTGAGCGCGTCGCGCAGGAAATCGAAGATTTCCACATCCGAGCCGAACCACCGCGTGCGGGCCGCCGTGATGGCGCGATCGATGGTGGCACGGTCCTCAGGCGACGGCCCGGCTGCCGTGACGTATGTGCGATAGACCGGGAACTCGAGGATGAACAGGCGTAGCGCCGCGGCGAGGCGCGTGATGGTGAAATCGCGCGTGCGGTAATGCCCGGCCGCGATGCGGGCGAGGAGCCGCACCAGCACGGTGAACTCGCTCGACAGGAGATTCTCCAGCACGCGCCCTTTCGCCCGCTCGAGAATCTGGCGGAACGACCGCGGGTTGTCGGTGATCTCGCGGCAGAAGCTGTCGAGCGGCGCGAGCCCGTTCGGGTCGACAAGGACGCGCGAGATGACGTTGACCCATTCGTAGCCGGTCGTGCCCGCCACGCCGGGCAGCGCCGGCATGCCTTCGCCAGCCCCGAGAATTTTTTCGACCACGACATAGAAGTCGCGCCGGCTGGCGCCCTGGGCGGCGCGCACCAGCCGCTGCAGGCGGCGGCAATACTGATTCGGA
>DATFWC010000172.1:0-8168 GCA_035259885.1 Xanthobacteraceae bacterium | reverse complement strand
AACGACCTGATGCTGGCGCCCTCGGGTCTGTCGAAGCTCGAGCGCGAGATGATCGCGGTCGCGGTCTCGTCGGTGAACCGCTGCTACTATTGCCTGGTGGCGCACGGCGCCGCCGTGCGGGCGCTCTCGGGCGATCCGCTGCTGGGCGAGCAGATGGTGATGAACTATCGCGCCGCGCGCCTGTCGCCGCGCCAGCGCGCCATGCTGGATTTTGCCGCAAAGCTCACGGCCGAGCCGTGGGCGGTCGAGGAAGCGGATCGCGAGCGCCTGCGCGGCGCTGGATTTTCCGAGCGCGACATCTGGGATATCGCGGCGGTGGCGGGGTTCTTCAACATGTCGAACCGTGTTGCCTCGGCCACCGACATGCGGCCAAATGCCGTGTATCACGGCCAGGCGAGATGACATGGAGGAGGGCGAGATGAAATCAACTGCAATGATGATCGGCGCCGTCGCGGCCACCATCGCAACAGGCGCCTTCGCGCAGACGCCGCAGCTCGTCAGCGAAGACATCATGGTGCCATCAGACCCCGGCATCGAGGTCTTCGTGCGCAACAAGCGCCCGGCCGGCATGACGACGTTCCGGGCGGAGCGCACGGTACTCTACGTGCACGGGGCGACCTATCCGGCGTCCACCGCGTTCGACCTCAAGCTCGATGGCGTGTCGTGGATGGATTACATCGCGTCGCGCGGCTACGACGTCTATCTGCTCGACCTGCGCGGCTACGGCAAGTCGACGCGGCCGCCCGAGATGGCGCAGGACGCCAAGGCGAATCCGCCCATCGTGCGCGGCGACACCGCCGTCAAGGACATTTCCGCCGTCGTCGACTTCGTCCTGGCGCGGCGCAACATTCCCCGCCTCAACCTGATGGGATGGTCGTGGGGTACCATCACCATGGCGACCTACACGACGCAGAACCCCGGCAAGGTCGAACGCCTGGTGCTGTACGCGCCCGGCTGGATCCGCCAGACCGCCTCGCTGGTGCAGGCCGGGGCCGGGCCGCTCGGCGCCTATCGCCAGGTGACGCGCGAGCAGGCGCTGCAGCGCTGGATGACCGGCGTCCCGGAGGACAAGAAGGCGACGCTCATTCCGGCCGGGTGGTTCGATGCGTGGGCGGATGCGACCTTTGCCAGCGATCCGGTCGGCGCCAAGGCCAACCCGCAGTTCATCCGCGCGCCCAATGGGGTGATCCAGGATACCAATGAATTCTGGATGGTCGGAAAGCCCTATTACGATCCGGCAAAGATCACGGTGCCGACGCTGCTGGTGCATGCCGAGTGGGACCGCGACCTGCCGCCCTACATGGCGCAGACGCTGTTTCCGCTGCTGGTGAACGCGCCCGGCAAGCGCTACGTGATGTTGCCCGAGGGCACGCACACCATCATCATGGAGAAGAACCGGATGATGTTGTTCGAGGCGGTGCAAAGCTTTCTCGACGAGGCCAGCCGATCCTAGAGCATGATCTCGAAAAAGCCTGGCCCGGACTTGATCCGGGCTGGTTACCGGTTTTCGGAAAAGATCATCGGGCGTAACGAGCGGCCGCGGCGAAGCGGACACGGCTTGGATGCCGCCGATGTCCGGACAAAGAACAAGGCACCCAGGGGGAGGGAGTTGATGCGAGCGTTTGCACGCGGCGTGGTCCGCCTGCTCGTTGCCGGCTGGGCATTTGCCGCCCTGTCGATGATGCCGCCGGCCGCGGCGGCGCAGCAAAAATACCCCGAGAAGCCGATCCGCTTCATCGTGCCGTTCACGGCCGGCGGCGCGACCGACATCATCGCGCGCGTCATGGCGCAGGGCCTGACCGAGACGCTTGGCCAGACCGCAGTGATCGAGAACCGGCCCGGCGCCGGCAGCAATCTCGGCGCCAATGCGGTCGCCCGCTCGGATCCGGACGGCCATACCTTGCTGATCGCGTCAAGCGGAATCATTGCCAGCCCGGCGCTGTACCGCAACCTCAGCTACGACATTTTCAGGGACCTGACGCCGGTCGCCGAGCTGGTCGTCTCGACCAACGTCATGGTGGCCGGCAACAAGACCGGCATCACCAGCATCGCCGACATGCTGCGCGAGGCGAGGGCGCATCCGGACCGGCTCAACTATGCCAGCCCGGGAACCGGAACCACGCCGCAGCTCGCCATGGAAATGCTGAAGCTGCGCGCCGGCGTGAGCATCACGCACGTTGTCTTCGGCGGCGCCGCGCCGGCCATGCAGGCGATGCTGGCCGAGACCGTTCAGCTCGGCTCGATGGCGCTGTCCAACATCCACGGCCAGATCAAGGCCGGCGCGTTCAGGGGCCTGGCCGTCACCGGCAAGGAGCGCTGGCACGATCTGCCGGATATTCCCACGGTGGAGGAGGCGGGTTTTGCGGAGTTCGATTTCGAGACGGTGTTCATTCTGATGGCGCCGGGCGGCACGCCGGATGAGATCGTGCAACGGCTGGCGAAGGAAACGATCGGCATCCTCAACCGACCCGAGGTGCGCGACCGCATGCAGAGCATCGGCCTCGCGGTCCTGGCGCGCGGTCCCGCGGCGCTGAAGGCGCGCATCGCCAAGGAAGTGCCGCTGTACAAAGACATCGTCGCCAGGGCCGGCATCCCGCTGAATTGAGTGCGGCTGTGATCCTGGACGGCGAGCGAGGCGAGCCGGTCCGGGATCGTAGTACCCCGGCATTTATGAAATAGGCTCCGCAAGGGATACATGGGTTCCGGCTCTCGCGCCTACGGCGCTCGGCCGGGATGACAATGGAGATTACTTCGTACGACGTGAAATCAAATTTCCACCAGCCTGTCGGGCAGCTCGTCGGGATTTACGCCGCCGGCGCCGATCGGAAAGTGCTCGGCGAGCACGGCGCCGCATTGGGCGATCGCCGCCACGAACCCGTCACCAATGCGGCCTTCGCGGATGGCGGAGGTCAGCGCCACCACGGCGTTGTTCCATACCTCGGGCGTCACCTTCTCGTTGATGCCGGCGTCCGCGATGATCTCGGCATAGTGCTCGGCCAGCGAGACGAAGATCAGCACGCCGGTACGGTATTGCGTCTTGTGCAGGCGCTGCGCCCAGAACTGGCGCATGGCGGTGGAATGCGCGCGGTCGTGCCTGGCCCGCTTTGGCACGATGCGATAGCGCAGCGAGGGCCGTGACAGGACGATCGTGGCCGCCACGAACGCCATGAGCTGCAGCACATAGATCACGCTCGCCGGCCAGGACGTGAGATAGATCAGCGGCAGCGGCACCAGCAGGGCCAGCGCGGCGGCCCATGCCACCGGCACCAGCGTGTAGTAGCTCGACCGCTGTGCCAGCACGCAAAAAATCTCGCCGGACGTCCTGGCCTCTGCGGCCTGGATGGCGTCGGCGATGCGCGCCCTGTCGTCATCCGAGACCATGTCACCAGCTGCCCGACGCGCCGCCGCCCCCGGAATCCCCGCCGCCGCCGGAAAAACCGCCGCCGCCCGAGAAGCCGCCCGAATCCCACGAGCCTCCCGATGACCAGCCGGAGCCGCCCGTTGGCACCCACCACACGTCGGGCCGGTCGCGCCGGCGGCCCCATCGTTGCCGGTTCGCGGCGAGTGGTGGACGGTGATAATTCGCGACCATCCAGATGACGAGCAGGATTGCGGCCACCAGCAGAAACACCGCCAGCGGAGCGACCACGGGCGCACTGTTCTCGACACGCTGCGCGGCGCGGCGCTTCCATTCCTCGGCGTCGCCGGTCAGCACCTGGATCACGTCGTCGACGCCGCGCGTGATGCCACCGGCGAAATCGTTGGCGCGGAAGCGCGGAATGATGCCATTCTCGATGATGAGCTTGCCCACCGCGTCGGGCAGCGTTCCTTCGAGCCCGTAGCCGACCTCGATCCGCACCTTGCGTTCGTTGGGCGCTACCAGCAGCAGCACGCCGTTGTTCTTGCCGGCCTGTCCAAGCTTCCAGGCGCGGAACAGCCGGTTGCCGTAATCCTCGACCGACGTTCCCTGCAGCGATTTTACAGTGGCGACGACCAGCTGGTCAGTGGTTTTTTCCTCGAGCGCGGCGAGCTTTTGCGTCAACGCAGCGCGCGTCGCAGCGTCGAGAATGCCGGCGTCGTCGACAACACGTCCGGTCAGCGCCGGGAAGGTGAGCGCCTGCGCCAGCGCCGCGGATGTAAAAGCGAGGACGAGCAGCAGCGGCCAGACCGCGCCACCGGGTCTGCCCCGCATCATGGCGCGCGCCATGGCGCTCTAGAATTTCACCGTCGGCGGCCGCTGCACGTCCTCCGCGACCGTAAACGTCTCCATCGGCTTCTGGCTGCGGTAGAGCGTGCTCGCCCAGATCACCCCGGGAAAGGTTCGCAGCTCCGTATTGTAGACCCGCACGGCCTCGATGTAGTCGCGCCGTGCCACCGCGATGCGGTTCTCGGTCCCCTCGAGCTGCGCCTGCAGCGCCAGGAAATTCTGATTCGATTTGAGATCCGGATAGCGCTCGGAGACGGCGAGCAGCCGGCCCAGCGCGGTGCTGAGCTGTGCCTGCGCCTCCTGAAATTTCTTGAACGCCTCGGGATCGTTCAGCATCTCGGGCGTGACCTGGATCGAGGTGGCGCGCGCCCGCGCGTTGGTCACCGCCTCGAGAACCTCCCGCTCCTGGCGCGCATAGCCGCGCACCGTCTCGACCAGGTTGGGGATGAGGTCGGCGCGGCGCTGGTACTGGTTCTGCACATCAGACCATCTGGCCTTGGCCTGCTCCTGGAAGGTCGGAATGTTGTTGACGCCGCAGCCCGACACCAGCAGGGGGAGCAACAGGGCGACAAAAGGCAGGCGCAGGATTTTTGGGGCGACAGCGACCGAGCGGAACATGAGATTTCTCCGGCAGAGGACGCGAATCCGCCCTATGTAGCAGGCCGCACGGACAAATTCACCGGCCACGGCGGCGCCTCCATCGACCCGCGTCTACCTTGGTGACTTTCCGGCCGCGACGCGGCACATTCGTCCGCTTCGGGAGCATGCCGCATGTTGCAATTCGCCCGCTTCGTCGTCCTCGGCCTCGTCATCCTGGCGCCGGCGCTGGCGCCGGCACAGGAGCGCGCCGCCGTTGCCCGCAACGGCATGGTGGCGGCGCAGGAGGCGCGCGCCGCGCGCGTCGGCGCAACTGTGCTGGAGCAGGGCGGCAATGCGGTCGATGCCGCGGTGGCAGTGGGTTTCGCGCTCGCCGTAACGCATCCGCAGGCCGGCAATCTCGGCGGCGGCGGCTTCATGCTCGTGCATCTGGCCGACCGCAATGAGACGGCGGTCATCGACTATCGCGAGACCGCGCCGCAGGCGGTGACGCGCGACACTTTTCTCGACGCCAACGGCGAAGCCGATCCGCTCAAATCGCGCGATTCGGCCCTGGGGATCGGCGTGCCCGGCACCGTGGCCGGCCTGGCGCTGGCGCATGCGCGCTACGGGTCGGGAAAATTCAGCTTCGCCGAGCTCATCGCGCCGGCCCTGGCGCTCGCGCGCAACGGCTTCATGGTCGAGGACGATCTCGCCGACCAGTTGCCCCGCTCGCAGGCGCGGCTCAAGCGCTGGCCGCCGTCGCACAAGATTTTCTTGCGCTCCGACGGGTCGGTGCTGGCGCCGGGCGACCTGCTGGTGCAGGCGGATCTGGCCGCTTCGCTCGACCTGATCGCGCGCGATGGGCCTGGGGCCTTCTACGACGGGCCAATCGCGGAAAAGATCGTCGCCAGCGTGGGTGCAGCCGGCGGCGTGATGACGCGCGACGATCTGCGGAACTACCGGCCAGTGGTGCGCGCGCCAGTGCGCGGAACCTATCGCGGCCACGACGTCATCTCCGTGCCGCCGCCGTCGTCGGGCGGCACGCTGCTCGTCGAGATCCTCAACATCCTGGAGCGCTTCTGGCTGGGCAAGCTGGGCGAGGGCTTGCGGTCGCACCTGATGATTGAAGCGGCAAAACTCGCCTACGCGGATCGCGCGGCGTTCCTGGGCGATTCCGACGTGGTCGATGTGCCGGTCGAGCGGCTGATCGCCAAACCCTATGCCTTTAAGCTGGCCATGGGCATCGACTACACCCGCGCCCGCCCGTCGCTGTCGATCCGGCGGGGCGATGCTTTCCGCGAAGGCAACAACACCACGCATTTTTCCGTCGTCGACCGCTTCGGCAATGCCGTCGCCAACACCTACACGCTCAATCTCAGCTTCGGCGTCGGCTTGGTGGCCGACGGCACCGGCTTCCTGCTCAACAACGAGCTCGACGATTTCGCCGCCAAGCCGGGTGCGCCGAATTTTTTTGGCCTGGTCGGCGGCGCCGCCAACGCGCCCGGCCCGGGCAAGCGGCCGTTGTCCTCCATGACTCCCACCATTGTGCTCAAGGACGGAAAGGTTCTGCTCGTCACCGGCTCGCCCGGCGGCAGCCGCATCATCACCACTGTGCTGCAGGTGATCTCGAACGTGATCGATCACCGCATGACCGCGGCCGACGCGGTGGCGGCGCCGCGGCTCCATCATCAATGGCTGCCGGACGAAGTCTCGGCCGAACGCGGCATCGCGCGCGACGTGCTGCAGTCGCTGGAGAGCCGCGGCCACACGGTGACGGTGCGCGAGCCCTGGGGCTCGGCCAATTCCATCCAGGTCACGCCCGACGGTTTTGTGGGCGCCGCCGACCCGCGCACGCGCGGCAGTCTGGCGGTGGGGTATTGATGACGATCCGCAAGTCGTCCCCGCGAAGGCGGGGACCCATGATCACCGCCGGACATGAATCGCACGATCGGTGTTCATGGGTTCCCGCTCGCGCGGGAACGACGCTGAGTCGTCGGAACGGCCGAAGCTACCTATTCCCCGCCAGCCCGGCGCGCTGAATCGCGTCGGCGCTGCGGATAGAGTCCTCGTCGAACATTTTTCGGAACGCCGCGCCGGGCAAATAACGCGGCGTGGCGTTGAGCCGCTCGACGATCGCCTTGTAGTCCTCGGCCGCGGTGGCCTGCGCGCACGCCTTGTCCAGCACCGCTACGACATTGTCGGGCGTGCTGGCGGGCGCGATGAGCCCGCCGGCCGTGAACGACTCCGCCGGAAAGCCGAGTTCCCGCATGGTCGGAACGTCGGGCAGGGCGGCGATGCGCTCCTCCGCCAGCGCGGCGAGGATCGGCAGGTTGCTGGCGCGCGCCACCGATGGCGTCTCGGTGATCGCCATGACGGTGCCACTCAGGAGCGCGTGCGACATCGGGCCGGCGCCCTGGAACGGGACGCCGAGCGCGTCGGCGCCGATCGCCTTGAGCACTGCCAGCATGCCGAGCTGCGGCTGACTGGCTACACCAGGATGGCCGTAGACGAGATTCTCGGATTTCGCCTTGGCGAAGGTGACGAACTCGCTAAATGTCTTGAACGGTGCCTGCGGCCCGGCGATCAGCACATAGGGCGCGTAGTAGGTGAGGCAGATGTAACGGAAGCTGTCGAGTCCATAGGACAGCTTCTGCAGGTGCGGCTGCGCCGTGAGCGGATTGTTGGGCGTGAGCGCGATGGTGTAGCCATCGGGCTGCGCCTTCACCAGCTCGTTGATGCCGATCACGCCGGCGGCGCCGCCCTTGTTGACGATGACAATGGTCTGCCCAAGCGCTTTGCCCAGCTCGTTCTGGAGCGCCCGGCCCATGATGTCGGTGTTCCCGCCGGGGGGAAACGGCACGATCATGTTTAGCGGCCGAGCCGGATAATTCTGGGCAGCGGCGGAAGCCGCTGCCGTGAGGAGAAGGCCAAGCGCGAGCAGGATGCGCGAAGAAATGCCCATGTAACGTCCTCCCAACGTGGCGATCATACGATTTTCTCGCCGCTTGTCGTCCCCGCGCAGGCGGGGATCCATGACCGCAGACCGCGAAAAGTCTGCACCGGCGGTGTGCATGGGTTCCCGCAATCGCGGGAACGACGCGGGAGATGTCACATCGGCTTGAAACCGCGGTCGAGCTCGACATCGATGAGCATGGCGGTGTCGCCGGCAAGCCCCTTGGCGAGCAGGTCGGTCGTGTCGTGCACCGTGTGGGTGCGCTCGGCCGCAATCCCGAGCGAGCGCGCCAGGCCGACGAAATCGATCGGCGGGTCGACGAGCTCCATGCCGACATAGGTGTCGACCTGCGCGGCGTGGCCGCGCTGGGCGTGCAGGCGCTGCTTGAGGATGCGGTAGGAGCGATTGTTGAAGATGACGAACACGACC
>DATFWC010000171.1:0-2274 GCA_035259885.1 Xanthobacteraceae bacterium | reverse complement strand
CGTCACCTTCCCTTTGTCGCCACCGGCCTTGGTCGACAGGCCGTAATCGGGATCGAGGTGGTACTTCGTCCACCTGGTGCGCGGCAGCGGCCAGTCGTCCTCGTAGCGCTCCACGAACTTGTCGACGTGGCGCACCTGCAGGCGGACCTTCGGCTCCTTGTTCCAGCCGTTCTTCTCGCCCTTGAGGAAATGGTCAAAGAATTTCTTCTGCAGCTTGACGCCATAGTCCGTGTAGTAGTGCGTCCAGTGCTCGATGCCGTGCGCCTCCAGCCATTTCTGTTTCGAGGCGGAACGGAAATAGCCTTCAAAGTTGCCGCGCGGGTGGAGGCCCTGGCCGCCCCAGTTGGCGGTCGACAACAGCGGCACCTTGACCTTCGACCAGTCGGGCATCATGGCGCGCCAGTACTTGTCGTCGAGCGGATGGTCGAGCCACACGGCGCCGAGGTCGTAGCGGTTGGCGCCGAGCTCTTCGGACGTCAATGTCTCGGGGCCCGACACCCAGTCGCCGTTCATGCGGCTGCGATAGCCCTTCGAGCCGAGGCCGTACTGCACGGTGCGGATCTGCATGTCGTACCAATTCTGTCCGAACGTGCAGTAGATGCCGCCATGGTGGCTGAGGTCGCGGTAGAAATCGGCAGCGCCCTCCCAGATGCACATGGCGGCGAGATGCTTTGGCTGCAGCGTCGCCACCTGCCACTGGTTCATGGCGTAGTAGGAAATGCCGCTCAGGCCCACCTTGCCATTCGACCATTTCTGCGTGCCGGCCCATTCGATGCATTGCGCGAAGTCTTTCGCCTCGCGGTGCGACCAGTGCTCCACGTAACCGGGCGAGCGGCCGCAACCGCGCGAGTCGACGCGCACGCAGACGTAGCCCTCCGGCACCCATTTCTCCGGATCGCACACTTCCCAGCTCTGGTACTTGTTGCTCGAGCCGGCCGGCACGTCGGGATGCTGCTCGATCATGCGGGTCCAAGCGGTCTTGTAGCCGTCCTCGAAGTGCAGCCACTTGCCGTAGGGACCGTAGCTGAGCAGGACCGGGTAGCGCCCGTTCTTCACCGGCCGGAACACGTCGGCGCGCAGCACGAGACCGTCGTCGATTTCGATCGGCACGTCCCAGTCGATGCGCATGCCATCCCGGATCTCGCTCGCCTCGCGATAGCTCATCAACTCCCTCCCGGTCTTGTGGCCAAAAAGGCCCGGCGAAAAGCTATTGGGATGTTGACAGGCCCGCAACGCTCAAGTTGGTAGGGCCGCCATTCGCGCGATGTCGGGCGTCAGCCCGACCGCAATCCAGGGTGACATATGCTACGTGCCGCAATCATTGGCCCCGGCTGGTGGGGCAAGACGCTGGTCACTGCCGTACAGGGCAAGAGCGACGCCATAACGTTCGTCGCCGCCGCCACACGCACGCCAGCCAAGGTGGAGGAGTTCTGCCGCCAGCACGGGCTCAAGCTGCTTGCTGACTATGAGGCGGCGCTGGCCGATCCGGACATCGACGCGGTAGTGCTGGCGACGCCGCACAGCCAGCATGGCGACCAGGTGCGGCGCGCCGCAGCGGCCGGCAAGCACGTGTTCTGCGAAAAGCCGTTTACGCTGACGGCGGACGACGCCAGGCGCGCGGTGGACGCCGCCACGAAAGCCGGCATCGTGCTGGCGGTCGGCTTCAACCGCCGCTTCCATCCGTCCATGCAGGAGATGAAGCGGCGCGTGCGCGACGGCGCCTTTGGCGCCGCCGAAACCTGCATCGGCGAGCAGACGGCGGGCGCCGGCGCCACCATCCAGCCCGGCTACTGGCGCGCCGATCCGAGCGAGACGCCGGCCGGCGCCATGGCCGGGATCGGCATCCACACGGTCGACACCATGATCCACCTGTTCGGCCGCATCACCGAGGCGCATTGCATCACGGCGCGCCGCGCGGCGCCGCACGTCGACGACACCACCACCGTGCTGGTGAAATTTACCGAAGGAATTGCCGGCACGTTCTTCTGCTCGCTGACCACGGTGCCGAACTATCGCTTCGCCGTGTACGGGTCGAAGGCGTTTGCCGAGATTCTCAAGCCCAACCTCGACGAGTTCCGCTTCGCGCCGGTGCCCGATCCCAAGCTCGGCCACCTCGCCTCGATGCAGCCGGAGGTGAAGCAGACGAGCGGCTTCGACACGCTGTTCGTCGAGCTCACCACGTTCGCAGCGTGCATCCGGGACAAGAAAATCTACCCGGTGCCGCTCGACGAGGTCGTGCACGGTGTCGAAGTCTTCGAGGCGATCGCACAGTCG
>DATFWC010000170.1:0-2757 GCA_035259885.1 Xanthobacteraceae bacterium | reverse complement strand
CCGGCGTGATCGCGCTCGGCGGCCTGTGGGTGATCAACAACTTCAAGCCGTCCGACCTGCCGCGGCTCACCGTGTTCGAGCGCAGCGACAGCGCGCGCTCGACCGACAGCAAGCCGTCACGCGACACGAGCGGGCAGGGCGCGGGCGACACGAGCGGAAGCAGATAATCTGTTGCGGTGTTGAGAAACACCGACCGCTGACCCCCACCTTATTCCTCCCCCTTTCAGGGGGAGGAAAGAGTTTTCGGCCCGCGCGTTGCCCGGCGGCACCGGCGGCGTTCGGGCGACGCAACGCGCGCGCGGCTTGCTCCTCCTTCCCCCTGAAAGGGGGAAGGATGGGATGGGGGTCAGTCACCAGCCTGAAATTTTTCTCAAGCGCCGCGCAGAACCCGCTATTCCTCCGGCTCGGTGGTGAACAGCAGCGGGTAGCCCTTGGCGCGGCCGGCCTCGGTGCCGCGCGTCGCCTTGGTCTCGGCGACATCCTTCTCGAACACCGCGACCACGCACACGCCGCGCTGATGCGCCGTGATCATCACCCGATAGGCCTGGCTCTCGTTCATGCGGAACTCGGCCTTGAGCACCTGCACGACGAACTCGCGCGGCGTGTAGTCGTCGTTGACCAGGATGACCTTGTGCAGCCGCGGCCGCTCCGTCTTGAGGCGGACCTCGGTGCGCGGCTTGGTCACGATCTTGTTGCTCATCGGATCGTTCCCCGATGATTGTTCGCGGATGGCGCATGATACGCGTTCGGCAAAAACATCACCAGGGTAGTCCAGCCATCGAGGTCGATGCGACGCGCGAGCACGAGGCCGTGCGCGCGATAGGCGGCAAGCGCGGCATTGGCCTGCGACGGCAGCAGTCCCGACAATATCACCCGCGCGCCGGGCGCGAGCAGGCGCCGCATCGGCGCGGCCAGCCGCTTGAGCGGCGCCAGCAGAATATTGGCGAGCACGAGATCATAACCGCCGCGCGCCCGCATGCGCGCCGCCGTCACGCCGTTCGCCTCCACGACCGTGATCCACGGCGCAACGCCGTTGTGCCGCACGTTGCTCCTGGCGATCCGCACCACCGGCGGGTCGATGTCGCTCGCCAGCACGCGGCGGCGCCACAGCTTCGCGGCCGCCATGGCCAGCACGCCCGAGCCGGTGCCGAGATCCAGGGTGGCGCGCGCAGGGGCGCGTCGGCGGCCGCCCTTGGCCAGCGCATCGAGCGCCAGCAGGCAGCCGCGCGTGGTGCCGTGATGGCCGGTCCCGAAGGCGAGCGCGGCTTCCACTTCGACGCGAATCGCGTTGGCCGGCACGCGGGCGCGGTCGTGCGCGCCGTGCACCACGAAACGGCCGGCGGCGACCGGCTGCAATCCCTCGAGGCTGGCCTCGACCCAGTCGCGCGGCGCCACGCTGGCCGACCACAGCGCGCGCGCCGCCTTCGGGCCTGCGACTTTTTTGACCAGGCCGCGCAGGCGCGCCAGGTCGGGCCGCCGCGCGAAATGCAGTTCCACCGCCCAGCGGCCGTCGGGCTCGGCGATGAGCGCCGCCGCCGCGTCCGCGGGCAGCGTGTCCTCAACCGCGGCCATGAGACGCTGGGCGGTTGCCTCGTCGGTGGAGAGCCGGGCAAGGTAGGACTTATGAATCGTCTGACCCGTCACGATCTGTTCGCTCGGTCTCGCGCCGTCGTCGCCGCCATCCTGGCGCTGCTGCTCGCGGCGTCCGGGGCGGCGGCCCAGAACTATCCGGCGCGCCGGATCACGCTCGTGGTTCCCTACACGGCCGGCAGTGGATTCGACAGCATCGGGCGCACGGTGGCGCAAAAATTTTCCGAGCGCTTTGGCCAGCCGGTGATCGTCGACAACCGCTCGGGCGCCAGCGCCACGCTCGGCACCGACATGGTCGCCAACGCGCCGCCCGACGGCTACACGCTGCTGCTCACCGGCACGCCGCTGACGCTGACGCCCAGCCTGAGCAAGGCGGCGCGCTTCGATCCGGTCACCGACTTCACGCCGCTCGGCAACGTCGCCACCAGCGGCCTGGCGCTGACCGTGACCGAGTCGTTCCCGGTGACCACGCTGCAGGAGTTCTTGGCCGACGTGCGCGCCAACCCCGGCAAGCTCAACTATTCCTCGCCCGGCAGCGGCACCTTGCAGCACCTCGGCATGGAGCTGTTCAAGCAGCAGCTCGGGCTCGACGTGGTGCACGTGCCGTATCGCGGCGCCGCCAGCGCGATCACCGACCTGGTCACCGGCCAGGTGCAGTTCACCTTCCTGCCGGTGCATACGGCGCGGCCGCTCGTGGCGAGCGGCAAGCTCCGCATGCTGGCGGTCGCCGCCCAAAAACGCTCGCCGTTCGCGCCCGAGGTGCCGACGCTCGCCGAGCTCGGCTACCCGGGCATCGACCT
The DNA here is from genome assembly GCA_035259885.1 of Xanthobacteraceae bacterium. GTDB lineage: Bacteria > Pseudomonadota > Alphaproteobacteria > Rhizobiales > Xanthobacteraceae > DATFWC01. Next base: position 367 of record DATFWC010000170.1, on the reverse strand, counting down.
GGAGCTGTGGTACGGCTTCTTCGCCCCCGCCAATCTGCCGGAGCCGATCGCAAGACTGTGGGAAAGCGAGCTCGCCGCCATCAGCGCCATGCCGGACGTGCGCGAAAGCTTTGAGCGCCAGGGCCTGGCGCCGGTATATTGGGATGCGGTGACCACGGCGGCGCGCGTCAAGACCGAAGTCGTGCGCTGGCGCGGCGTGGTCGAGCGCGCCGGCATCAAGGCGGAGTGATCATGCGACTGACACGACGGACGCTGCTGCATCTGGCCGGCTCGGCCGCCGGCGCCGCCGCGCTGACGCCGCTGCCGCTGCGCGCGCAAGAGTGGCCGGCGCGGCCGATCAAGATCCTGGTGGGAACGGCGCCCGGCG
>DATFWC010000169.1:0-13610 GCA_035259885.1 Xanthobacteraceae bacterium | reverse complement strand
TCGGCGTGCACCGCATCCTTGATGTTGATGGCGCCGTCCTTGGTGACGCAGCGGTAATTGCCGGTCAGCAGCATCGCCCACTTGGCCAGCGGAACGAAGATCGAGTCGTGCACCTTGAGCTTGACCGGCAGCTCGATCTTGCCGTCGCCGGCATCGAAGCGGATCGCCTCGATCTCGTCCTGGAGCTGCCGCAGCAGGGCGGTGTGCTCGTCGGAATCGAACCGCGCCACCTTGAAGTTGGTTGGCAGCGTGACCTGCAGGACATTGACCTTTTCGTCCGGCGGGCGGATCGCCTGCGGGTCCGGGCTGCACAGCGTCAGGTATGCCGGATCGAAGCTGTTCCACACGTTCGGGTCGGTATAGGCGGCCTTGAGCGCGTCCGTGTTCAGGCCCGGGATGCGCTTGAGGTAGGGCAGGGGCGGCATGTTCATGATCGACATGCACGGCACCTTCGACTTCGCCACCGCGTCGAGCAGCTCGCGCACGCCGGGCGAGCGGTACTGCGGCTCCTGCATCGCCAGGCCGACCAGATCGTAGTCGGCCGGATTGACCTCGCCGGCGCCGGCGGCGGAGACCTTTCCCGGCAGCTTGCGGGAATCGAGCACGACCGGCTCCTTGCGCCCCTTGATCGGCAGGCGCACGCGAAAGCCCTCGGCATTGATCAGTTCGGCCTCGGCCGGCAGGCATACGAGCTTCACGTTGTGCCCGCCGAACAGCAGTTTCGACGCCAGCAGCGACCCGTAGGACGCGCCCATGATGAGAATGTTTTTGCTCCCCGGCATGACCACCTGCTCCGTGTCGTTGTGCGAATGAAAGAGTTCCGGCCGCCCGGGCCGTCCGTCTGGCCGGGCATGCTATTGGCCCGGCGGCGCTTGCGCAATCGGCGCCGGCTCAGCCGAGCAGGGGGTACGCCGGGATGGTGAGGAATTCGACGAAGTCGTCGGCCAGCGCCAGATCGCGGAACAGGGCGATCGCCTCCGGGAAGCGGCCCCGGTCGTAAGCATCTGAACCGATCTCCTGGCGCACCCGCTGCATCTCTTCGCCCAGCGCGCGCTCGAAAAGCTCGCGGCTCGCCTTGACGCCGGTGTCGAGCATCACGCCGTATTTGATCCACTGCCAGATCTGCGCCCGCGAGATCTCGGCAGTCGCCGCGTCCTCCATCAGGTTGTAGATCGGCACCGCCCCGCGGCCGTTGAGCCACGCCTCGATGTACTGCACGCCCACGCGGATGTTGTGGCGGAAGCCGTCCTCGGTTCTGGTTCCCTTGTGCACCTCGAGCAGCATGTCGCGGGTCACGCGCACGTCGTCGCGCAGGAGGTTGAGCTGATTGGGTCCCGGCAGCTTGGCGAACACCTCGCGGGCGACCGGCACCAGCCCAGGATGCGCGACCCAGGTGCCGTCATGGCCCTCGCGCACTTCGCGTTCCTTGTCCTCGCGCACCTTGGCGAAGGCGATCTCGTTGGCCTTGCGATCGTTCTTCACCGGGATCTGCGCCGCCATGCCGCCCATGGCGAAGGCGCCGCGGCGGTGGCAGGTCTTGATGAGCAACAGCGCATAGGCGCGCAGGAAGGCGTCGCCCATGACCACCTGGCTGCGGTCGGGCAGCACATAGTTCTGGTTCTTGGCGAACTTCTTGATGAACGAAAAGATGTAGTCCCAGCGTCCGGCGTTGAGGCCGGTGATGTGGTCGCGCAGCTCCCACAGAATCTCGTCCATCTCGAACGCCGCCGGCAGCGTCTCGATCAGCACCGTCGCCTTGATCGTGCCGCGCGGGACGCCGAGCCGCTCCTGGGCGAACACGAACACGTCGTTCCACAGCCGCGCCTCGAGGTGCGTCTCCAGTTTCGGCAGGTAGAAATACGGCCCGGTCCCCTTGGCGATCTGCGCCTTGGCATTGTGGAAGAACGCGAGGCCGAAATCGAACAGAGCGGCCGAGATCGGTGCGCTGTCGACCCGCACATGGCCCTCCACCAGGTGCCAGCCGCGCGGCCGCACGATCAGAACCGCCGTCCGGTGACGCAGCCGGTAGGCCTTCCCGGTCTCCGCGTCGGTGAAGTCGAGCTTGCCCTGCCAGCGGTCCTTCAGGTTGATCTGGCCGTCGATGTTGTTGCCCCAGGTCGGCGAGTTGGCGTCCTCGAAATCCGCCATGTACACGTCGGCACCGGAGTTGAGCGCGTTGATAATCATCTTGCGGTCGACCGGACCGGTGATCTCGACCCGTCGATCCATGAGATCGGCAGGAATCGGAGCGATCTTCCAGTCGCTCGCGCGCACGTCGGCGGTCTCGGGGAGGAAGTCGGGCAGTTCGCCGGCATCGTAGCGCTGCTGCTGCACCGCCCGCATGACGAGCAGGCGCTTGCGCGTGGCCTCGAACTTGCGGTGCAGCGCGGCCAGGAAAGCAAGCGCCTCGGGGGTGAGAATGTCCTCGTAGCGGGGCCCGATGGCGCCGACGATGGCCATCCCGGGGATCCGGCGCGCCAACCCGTGGATCGCCCGCGTCGCTGATCGCGCCACCGGCTGCGCGCGCGGGCGCCGGCGCAGTTGCGCGGGAGCGCGACGGACCAGCGAGGCCGCGCGTCGCGCCGTGCTGCGCGCCCGGCCGACGCGCGCCGCCTGCGCGCGCTTGCGCGGCGCGGCCGTCTTGGCGCCCGCTGTCTTCGTCCCGGTCCGCCGCCGCGCGGTTCTGCGCTGCGCTGACGGCTTAGACCTTGCCTTGCTCTTTGCCCTCTTCTTGGCGGCGGTTTTTTTGCCCGCGCGCTTTTTGCCTCCGCTCGTCTTCTTGGTCTTTTTCACGTCCTCACGTCATTCCTTTTTGTCGCCGCCGCTGGTGTCGCTCGAACCGGGCGTCGATGGCGAGGATGGCGAATAGGACGGCCGCGGGGCGGCCGGCTGGGGCGGCGTATAGGTCGGCGCTGGCCGAGGTGGGGCGGCCGACGAGCCGGACGAACCGCCGCCGGGCGGTGTCGGCATCGGCCGCGGCGCCGAGAAGGTCGTCGACGTCGAAGGCGGCGCTGCCGGCGGAGGCGACGGAGGCGTCGCCGGCCGCGCCGGGCTCATGGGCGGAGGCGCCGGGCGGGCCGCCGGCGTCGGCGGCGTGGCCGGACGGGCCGGTGGCGGCGTGGACGGCCGTGCCATCGGCGGGGTCGGCGGCGGGGTCATCGGCCGCGCCGGCGGGGCCACCGGGCTCGGTGCAGCCGGCTTCGGAGCCGCCGGGGTCGCGGCAGCGGCCTTGCGCGCCTTCCTGGGCGCCGAGGCCTTCTTGGCGGCCTTGCGGGCGCCGGTGGCGCGCTTCTTGGCAGTCTTGCGGCCGGCAGCAGCCTTGCGGGTGGTGCGGCGCGCCGCCGTCTTGCGGGTCGCGGCCTTGCGCGCCCCGGCGCCCTTCTTGGCGCTTGACTTCCTCTTCTTCTTGGCCCCGAGGGCCGTCTTGGCGCGCTTCATCGCCGAGGTCGCGGCTCGCTTCATTTTCTTCAGCGTGCCGGCGCCCGAACTGCGCTTTCTCTTGGACTTTGCCATGATCATCGTCCTCCACGTTGCCTCGCTGTCACTATGGACCAAACGAGCGCACAACAAAACACTCCCGCCGCTTGGTCGCACAATTTTCACGCGGCCGGCTCGTGTACGTGCTCTATCGCACTCTCATGCGGCGCGTTTTGCAAGGCCTGCGGCGTCGGGCCGCCAGTTGCCCAGTCGACGAGTTCCACAAGATGAACGATGGGAATCGCCGTTGCCTGGCCGATTTGCACCATGCATCCGAGGTTGCTGGTGGCGATCACGTCGGGCTTGGTGCGTTCGATGTTGGCCGCCTTGCGCGCCGCCAGCGCCCGCGCGATCTCGGGCTGGAGCATGTTGTAGGTGCCGGCCGAGCCGCAGCACAAGTGCCCCTCGGGTATGTCCTTGACGACGAATCCCGCGCGCGCCAGCACGTTCTTGGGCGCACTGACGACCTCCTGGCCGTGTTGCAACGAGCAGGGGCAGTGATAGGCCACGGTGAGGCCCTTGGGGGCGCCCGGCGCCAGCTCCAGTTGCGCCAGGTATTCCGAGATGTCGCGGGCGAGGCCGGAGACCCGCGCCGCCTTGGCGGCATAGGCCGGGTCGGTGCGCAACATGAAGCCGTAATCTTTCACCGTCGTGCCGCAGCCCGAGGCGGTCACCAGGATGGCGTCGAGGCCCGCGTGCTCGATTTCATGCGTCCATGCATCGACGTTGTTGCGGACCTGGCGCAGGGCCGGGCCGTCCTGTCCCATATGGTGAAGCAGGGCGCCGCAGCAGCCCTCGCCGGCGGCGATCGTCACCTCGATGCCGCAACGGGTGAGCAGGCGGATGGCGGCCGCATTGATCGACGGACCGAGCACCGGGTTGGTGCAGCCGTCGAGCAGGGCGACGCGGCCGCGGCGGCGTCCCTCGGCGTGAAAAACGCGAGCTTCGCCAGCCGCTTGGGACGGCCCGGCGGGCGGGTGCGAGAGCGCGGCCGGGGCCAGGCGCAGCATGCCGGCGAGGCGCCGGAAGCCCAGGCCGGCGAGCAACGGCGCCAGGCCCCTGGCCAGCTGTCCGGCGCGCAAGGCCCAGCGCAACCGTCCCGAATCGGGCAGCACGGTGGCCAGGAGCGTGCGGAAGACACGATCGGCCACTGGCCGTCGGTACGTCTCCTCGATGTGGACGCGGGCATGATCGACCAGGTGCATGTAATGCACACCGGACGGACACGTGGTCATGCAGGCGAGGCACGACAAGCAGCGGTCGATATGCTTGACCACCTCCGGTGTGGCTGGCCGGTCGTGCTCGAGCATCTCCTTGATCAGGTAGATGCGGCCGCGCGGCGAATCGAGTTCGTCGCCCAGGAGCACATAGGTCGGGCAGGTCGCCGTGCAGAAGCCGCAATGCACGCACGCGCGCAGAATCTTTTCCGCTTCGGCGATGTCCGGATCGGCCAGCTGGGCGAGCGTGAACGAGGTTTGCATCGTGTCGCTTAGCTATGTGATCTCTGGCGGAAATGCATCATCGCCGGCAGGCGTCAAGCGCCCGCCCGCATCCGCCCGGGATTGAGCATGCCCTTGGGGTCGAAGCTCTCCTTGACGCGGCGGGTGAGCGCCGCCAGCGCCGGCTGTTCGGGCTCGAACACGTCCACGGCGGCGCGCACGGACGCCGGTGCGCGGATCAAGGTGGCATGCCCGCCATGCTGCCGTACGGCGCGGCGCAACTGTCCGGCGCCGGCATCATCGGTCGGCGCGAGCGCGATCCAGATGAGGCCGCCGGCCCAGTCGTAGAACAGCTCAGCGTCGATTTCGCCAGCCAGCATGGCCGCCAGCGCGGCCCCGCCGGCGGGCGCGGTGGAGATGCGCCACAGCGGCCGGGTCCCGATTGCACCGGCCGCGAACGGCACCCCGTCGCGGATCGCTTGCCACAATTGGCGGGACTTTTCCGCCGTCACCACCGTCACGGGCCCATAGGATTTGAGCGCCGCCGCGAGCACCTCGCGCCGATGCGCGATCGAGGCCGGCACCCCGTCGAGCCGCAGCGCCGTGGTGGCGCCTGCGGCGCCCGGGATCCGCCGCGCCGCCGGTGCCGGCAGGTGCGCCGCGCCCGAAACCTCGCACGGCAGCCCCATGGCGGCGCTCATGGCACGCACCGCGCCGGCATCGTCGAGGCCGAGGATTACCAGTGTCTCCTCGGTTTCAGGCGCTGGCAGCACCTTGATGGTCGCCTCGGTCATGACCGCCAGCGTGCCCCATGAACCGGCCATCAGCTTGCACAGGTCATAGCCGGTCACGTTCTTGACCACGCGGCCGCCCGACTTGAACGCCTCGCCGCGCCCCGACACGGCGGAAAAGCCGAGAAAATGATCGCGGGCGGCGCCGGCCTTGATCCGCCGCGGTCCCGCCAGGTTGGCGGCCAGAACACCGCCCAGCGTCGCGTGCGCCCGCTCGCCGCCAAGGACACCGCCATAGTCCGGCGGCTCGAAGGCGAGCATCTGGCCGCGCGCCGCCACCAGCGCCTCGATCTCGGCGAGCGGCGTGCCGGCTTTCGCCGTCAGCACCAGTTCCTCGGGCTCGTACAGCGTCACGCCGGAGAGGCCGGACAGGTCCAGCGTGAGATCGGTCTGCGCCGGACGGCCGATCGCGCGCTTCGATCCCCCGCCCACGATCTCCAGCGCCTTGCCGTCGGCCAACGCCCACTGCACGGCGTCCTCGACGTCTTTGCTGTCGCGCGGCTTGAGCGTATCGGTCATCTGGCCTCAGGCTGGTGCAGCGAGGCAGCGAGTTCAATGCGCGTTCTTGTCACGAATGTCACGCAGTATGCCGGTCCCGGATTCACCACCGGGCAGGTGATCTGCTTCTCCGCGCCTGGCCCTGAGCTGATCAGAACCGTGGGATATCCGGGAACGGCAACTGGCCGCCGCGCACGTGCATGCGGCCGAGTTCGGCGCATCGATGCAAGGTGGGAAACACTTTTCCGGGATTGAGCAGGCCGTTGGCGTCGAACGCACATTTGAGCCGCTGCTGCGCCGCCAGGTCGATCTCGTTGAACATCGCCGGCATGAGGTCGCGCTTCTCGACGCCGACGCCGTGCTCGCCGGTGAGCACGCCGCCGACCTCCACGCACAGTTTGAGAATGTCCGCACCGAATGCCTCGGCGCGCTCGAGTTCGCCCGGCTGGTTGGCGTCGTAGAGGATCAGCGGATGCAGGTTGCCGTCGCCGGCGTGGAACACGTTGGCGACGCGCAGGCCATATTTTTTTGACATGTCGCGCATGCGATTGAGCACCTCGGGCAGGCGCGCGCGGGGAATGGTGCCGTCCATGCAATAGTAGTCCGGCGAGATGCGGCCGACTGCCGGGAACGCCGCCTTGCGGCCGGCCCAGAATTTCAGCCGCTCCTCCTCCGAGCTCGAGACTTTCAGCGTCGCGGCGCGGCAGCTCCTGGCGATTTCGGCGACGCGGTCGAGCAGGTGATCGCATTCGGCCTGCGGTCCGTCGAGTTCGACGATCAGCAACGCTTCGACGTCGAGCGGGTAGCCGGCGCGGACGAATTCCTCGGCCGCATGAATCGCCGGGCGGTCCATCATCTCCATGCCGCCCGGGATGATCCCGGCGCCGATGATGCGGGCGACGCATTCGCCGGCGTCCTCCGCCGACGTAAAGCCGACCAGCACGGCCCGCGCGGTCTCGGGCTTCCTCAGGATGCGCACCGTGACCTCGGTGACGACGCCGAGCAGTCCTTCCGAGCCGATGACCACCCCGAGCAGGTCGTAGCCGCCGGAATCGAGATGCTTTCCCCCGAGCCGGACGATCTCGCCGGTGATCAGCACCAGCTCGACGCCCAGCACGTTGTTGGTGGTCAGGCCATATTTCAGGCAGTGCACGCCGCCGGAATTCTCTCCGACATTGCCGCCGATGGTGCAGGCGATCTGCGACGACGGGTCGGGCGCGTAGTAGAAACCTTCGTCCGCCACCGCCTGGCTGATCGCCAGGTTGGTGACGCCGGGCTCGGCCACGACCACGCGATTGGCATAGTCGATCTCGCGGATGCGGTTGAACTTGGCCATGCCCAGAAGCACGCCGTCGGTCAGCGGCAGGGCTCCGCCCGACAACGAGGTGCCGGCCCCGCGCGGCACCACCTTGATGCCTTCTTCATGGCAGTAGCGCAGGACGCGCGAGACCTGGTCGGTCGTGTCGGGCAGCACCACCACCAGGGGCACCTGGCGATAGGCCGTGAGCCCGTCGGACTCGTAGGGCTTCATCTCGTTGGCAGTCGAGATCACACCTTCGCCGGGCACGATCCGGCGCAGGTCCGCGACGATGCGGTCGCGGCGCGCGATCACGTCTGCGTCAGGCGCAAAGGTTCGGCTGCCGGACATGAAAAAATCTCCTGCCGCCACCCCTATATAGGCCCGGACGCCCGCCAAGGGGATAGGTTTTGCCGGGAACATGGGCGCCGAATTGCCGTTGACACGCCCCGCCGAGGTCGCCATCCAATCGCCGGACCTGCCACGTTTTCACCTCACCTGAACCGGGGTTTGAAAGGAGCCATCATGACGAGGATATTGGTGCTCATCACGGCGCTGCTTGCCGCTTCGACCGGGGTTGCGACGGCCCAGGATGTGGCGGCGGGTGAAAACTCGTTCAAGAAATGCCTGCCGTGCCATGCCGTCGGCGCGGACGCCAAGAACAAGATCGGCCCGGTGCTCAACGGCCTCGAGGGCCGCCATTCGGGCAGCGTCGATGGCTACAATTACACCGAGGCCAACAAGAACTCCGGCATCACCTGGAGCGAGGACACGTTCAAGGAATACATCCGCGACCCGCGCACCAAGATCCCCGGCACCAAGATGGTCTTCGCCGGCATCAAGAACGAGAAGGAGATCGGCGATCTGTGGGCCTACCTCAAGCAGTTCGGGGCTGACGGCCACACCAAGTGAATCCTCTTGATTGTCGGCCGTGCCCAAACCTGATGCTTTGATTTGTCGCAAGGCACTGCTGTCGCACGGTATGATCTTCTGCCATGCCGGGGTGGCGCAAGGCGAGGCGAGAAGCCCATGATCAAGGATGTCATTGTCAGTCTGTCGGTCGGCGGGCCGCGCGATGTCGCGGCGGATTATGCGCTGTCGCTGTGCGCGCCGTTCGAGATGCACGCAGAAGGCATCGCGTTCGCCTACGAGCCGGTGGTCCCGGGGACCGTCTTCGGCGGCCTTCCTTACGATTTGATGGAGGCCAGCCGGGCCGAAGGGCGGAAGGCGGCGGAAGCCGCCGTCGCGCGCTTCGACAAGGCCGCGGGCAATGCCGGGGTCGCGTCGGAGTCGCGGGTCGTCGAGGCGCCGGTCGTGGGGGCGGCCGAGGTGTTTGGCCGCATCGCCCGCCGCCATGATCTCGCGGTCGTGCCCCAGGGCGAGCCCGACAAGGGCGGGGCGGAAGACCTCATCATCGAGGCGGCCCTGTTCCGGTCGGGCCGGCCGGTGATCGTGGTGCCCTACATTCAGAAGGCCGGGTTTGTGGCCGACCGCGTGCTCCTGGCCTGGGACGGCAGCCAGACGGCGGCGCGCGCCGTCGGCGACGCCATGCCGATCCTCGCCCGTGCCAAGGCGGTCGAACTCGTCATCGTGGCGACCGAGCGCGCCCAGCGCGACGAGATCACCGGCGCCGGCATGGCGCGGCATCTCGCCCGCCATGACCTCAAGGTCGAGATCAAGCGCATCGTCGCCCCCGACATCGATGTGGCGGACACGATCCTGTCCTACGCCGCCGATTGGTCTGCCGATTTCCTTGTCATGGGCGGCTACGGTCATTCACGCATGCGCGAATTCATTCTCGGCGGCGCCACGCGCGGGATTCTGCAGTCGATGACGGTGCCGGTGCTGATGTCGCACTGACGCCGGTCTACCGCTGGCGCGGTCCCCACGGGCCCGACTCGCCGGCGACCGGGCGCGCGAGCGGCGATTGTTGCGGCAGGAATGGCTGCCCAGGCGCCGGCGCGCTCGGCGCGGTCGCGCCAGACGGTTGCGGCGCCGGCAATGGCGCCGGCTCCGTGTCCTCCGGCGCCGGTTGCGGCGGCGGCGCCAGCTCGATCGGGCCGGGATCGTGACCGCCGGCGAACTTGACCAGCGCCGCCACGCGGTCCGCGACTGGCGGGTGGGTGGCGAACAGATCGACAAAGCCCTCGCGCGGATTGTCCACGCACATTTCCATCACGGCCGACGTGGCGCCTTCGAGCTCGCCCCGGCCTTCGATCTTGCGCAGCGCGGAGATCATGGCGTCGGGATTCTTGGTCAGCTCGACCGAGCCGGCGTCGGCCAGGAATTCGCGCCGGCGTGACAGCGCGAAGCGGATCAGGACCGACAGCAGCCAGGCCAATGCGATCAGCGCCACCGCGATGACGATGGCGAGGAAGGCGCCGCCCGAGCCCTTGCGGTCGTCGCTCGATCGCCGGTCGCCCCAGCGGAAGCTGGAGCGAAACAGCATGCGGAAGAACAGCTCGGCGAAGAACGAGACGATGCCCGCGATGATCACGGCGGTCACCATCATGCGCACGTCGCCGTTGCGGATATGCGTGAGCTCGTGGCCGAGCACCGCTTCGATCTCGGCATCGTCGAGCTGGTCGAGCAGGCCCTGCGTGACCGAGATCGCGTATTGGCGCGGGTTGAGCCCGGACGCAAACGCATTGAGCGCGCTCGACTCCATCACCTTGAGGTGCGGCATCGCGATGCCGCGCGAGATGCACAGGTTCTCGAGGAGATTGTAGAGGCGCGGCTCGTCGTTGCGGGTGACGTCGCGGCCGCCGGTGACGGCGTCGATGATCGCCTGGTGGTACTTGTAGGCGATGAGGATCCACAGCACCGTGCCGGCGGTGACGAACGGAAACGCCTTGACGAGGTCGTACCACGCCGCCCGCATGAGCCAGTCGAGCGAGGCATTGCTCCACAAGGCCTCGCCCATCAGGGCGCCCGCATAGGTGAGCACATAGACGAGCAGGAACAGGCCGCCGAGCAGGAAGCCCGAGCGGATGCGATTGGCGCGGATGTGGCTGTAGAGGCCGTACGCCGCCATGGCGGTGAGCTCAGAACTTCACCTGCGGCGGCTGCTCGAGTTGCGTGCGGGCCTCGCCCAGATCGAAGAACACCTGCGGCGTGAAGCCGAAGGAGGCGGCGAACAGGACAGCGGGGAACTGCTGGATGCCGCTGTTGTATTCCTGCACCGAGTTGTTGAAGAAGCGGCGCGCCGCCGCGATCTTGTTCTCGATGTCGGACAGCTCGCCCTGGAGCTGCTGAAAGTTCGCGCTCGCCTTGAGGTCGGGATAGGCCTCGGACAGGGCGAACAGCTGGCGCAGCGCGCCGCTCAGCTGGTTTTCCGCCTGCGCCTGGGCGGCCGGACCCTGCGCCGTCATCGCGGCATTGCGCGCCTGGATCACGGCTTCGAGCGTCCCGCGCTCGTGCGCGACATAACCCTTCACGGTCTCGATCAGGTTGGGAATGAGATCGTGGCGCTGCTTGAGCTGCACGTCAATATCGGCGAACGCCTGGCTCACGCGCTGCCGCATGGCCACGAGGCCGTTGTAGACCATGATGACCCACACCACGAGCGCAGCGATGATGCCGAGAATGATCCAGGTCGAAGTGGACATGCGGGTTGGCTCCCCTCGTTGGGCCCTGTCCGGCTCCAGTTTAGCCGATCCGGGCGGCGGCGTATCTACCGCAGAAATTGCGCAATGGCGCAATTGTCTCAGTGCCGAGATGGACCGGATGGCACCCAAATGCTACGGCCTCGCTGGCGCCGTCCCGCCGTGCGATCCCGAACTCGATGAGCGATCTGTCGTTCACCATTTTGCCCGAGACCGCCGACGATGCGCTTGCCATCGAGCGGCTGCACGAGCGCACGTTTGGCCCGGGACGCTATGCCCGCACGGCCTTTCGCATTCGCGAGCAGCTTGCGCACCGCTGCGACCTGTCGTTCACCGCGCGCATCGGCACCCTGCTGGTGGGGTCGGTGCGCGCGACGCCGATCTGTATCGGCACGACGGCGGCGCTGCTGCTCGGTCCCCTCACCATCGAGCCGCCGTTTCGCGAGCGCGGCATCGGCCGGGCGCTGATCGACCGCTCGCTCACGGTGGCGCGCGAGAAGGGCCACCGCCTGGTGGTGCTGGTGGGGGACGAGCCGTATTACGGCCGATCCGGGTTCCGGCGCATCCCCAAGGGCACCGTCACCATGCCGGGCCCGGTGGACCCGGCGCGCCTCCTGGTTGCCGAACTGGTCGATGGCGCCTTTGCCGGCGTATCCGGCGCGATCCGGCCGGACTGGGACGCCTGAGCCACGCGGTCATCGATTTCGACAAGATGGCGAAGCGGGCCGGGCAGCTTGGCGCCTATTGCGCCGCCAACCCGCATCATTCCCTGACCGCGGCCGCCGAGCCGATCATGAGCAAATAGCGACAGGTCAGACAGTGATCGGCTCCTCGTCGCCATAGCGCCGGCTGTCGCGCCGCCGGCGGCGGCGGCGGCAGCGCGGCGCAAACCGGCACATGTCTTCCAAGAATCCGGCCCAGCGCTGGCCGCGCGCCAGCTCGCGGTCGAGCGCGGCCAGCGTGCGGGCGAGACCGGGATCGTCGTCCTTGAGCCACACCCGCAGCACTCGCGCGTAGAGCAGCGCCAGGCCTTGCGCGCGGATCAGTCCGCGCGGACCCGAGGCGTCGATATCGGCCGCCGTCAGCATCCATTGCTGCGAGCGCACGGCGAGCCCGTTCAAGGCCAGGGCCAGTCCGGGGTTGCGCGCCGCCGAGCGCAGCAGCGAGCGAATGGCCGGGCGCTGCGGCGCCAGCATCTCGAGCCGGCGCATCAGCGCGTCGAACAGCCGCTCGCGCGGCGGCTCTTCCGCCATATCGCCCTGGCCCCCGGCCAGGACTTTTTGGTCGATGTCTTTGACGTGCGCGGCGAGCACGCCGATCGTCGAGGCAAATTCGCCGCGACAATCGGCGAGAGACAGCCCGGACCGCGCCGCGATCTCGGCGAAGCCGATTTTTTCGAACGGCCGTTCGGCCAGCAGCGCTACGAACGCTTCGACGATTTTTTCGCGATTGCTCTTGGTCGGTGGGGGCAGCTGAGGTTCGCCGTTGCCGCCCGCGGACCGGCCGGTGGGTCTGCGTGCCATGATGGCTCTCCATCGCGGTTTTCAGCCGAAGTCTAGGCGCCCGGGCGGCGCCTTTCAAACGCGGCGCGTGGCCGCAAGCGGCGCGCGTCAGGCGGCGTCCGCCGCTACCGCTGCGGCGAGAATGCGTCGGACATGCGCAATCTCGTCATCGTTGATGGTATGGCCGAGGCCGGGATAGATGCGCTCCGTCACGTCGCCTCCCAGGCGGCGCAGGACCTCCGTGGATTCGTGCACGCGCGCCAGCGGAATATGGAAGTCGACGTCGCTGCAGCCGATGAACACCGGCGTGCCCGCCAATGTGCCCGCATAATTCCGCGGCGTGCCCGGTGGGCCGATCAGGCCGGCGCTCAACCCCACCACACCGCCGTAGCGGCGGGCGTGACGCGCCGTGTATTCGAGGGCGAGGCAGCCGCCCTGCGAGAACCCGAGCAGCACGACGCGATCCGGCGGCGGCCCGTGCTCGGACAGGTGCGCCAGCACGCCGTCGACCGTTGCCAGCGCCTGCGACAGGGCGGGCTCATTGCGCGCGATCGACTCGAGAAACGAGTACGGATACCAGCTCGCGCCTGGCGCCTGCGGCGCCAGGTAGGCCATGTCGGGCTGGCCGAGCAGCTCGACCAGCGACAGCATGTCCCCGGCCGAGGCGCCGCGCCCGTGCAGCATGATCACGGCTGCCTTGGCATGCGCCAGCGGCACGCCGGCGGTTGCAATGCTCGTGCGATCCATGGTCACCTTGTCGAAGCAAAAGCGAGTAGGAAGTAGCGAATAGTGAGCGGCGAGTAGTGAATAGTGAGTAGCAAATAGCTCGCCACTACTCACTATTCACCACTCACCATTCGCTAGCCCGCGAGCTCGCGCGAGCGCTGCGTTGCCGCCATGACGGCCTCGCACATCAGGCGGTCGAGGCCGGTGTCGGCCATCAGCACGTCGAGCGCGGCGGCGGTGGTGCCGCCCGGCGAGGTCACGCTCTGGCGCAGTGT
>DATFWC010000168.1:0-10735 GCA_035259885.1 Xanthobacteraceae bacterium | reverse complement strand
GAAGTGGTTGGCCTTCTTGAACGCATCGACGAACGCCTTGTTCATCGCCGACGCGTGCGCCGCCGAATAGAAGTGCGCCGTTACGGTGCCGATCACGACATCGCCCATGCCGTTGAGCAGGTCGTCGTCGGTCACGTCGCCGGGGCCGATGATCTTGATGCCGGCCTTGTCGAGGCCGCGCTCGACGAACTGCTTGACGAACTGGGCGCCCTGGCCGGACGGCACGAACACGAAGACGGCGTCCGGCTTGGAGTCGGCCGCGCGCTGCAGGAACGGGGCGAAGTCCGGGCTCGCCAGGGGGAACTTGATCTCGCCGACGATCTCGCCGCCCGCCTTGGTGAAGGCTTCCTTGAACGAGGACTGGGCGTCGGCACCCGGGGCGTAGTCGGACACCATCGTGACGACCTTCTTGATCTTGTTCTTGGCCGCCCAGTCCGCCATCGGGACGGTCGACTGGGCCAATGTGAAGCTCGTGCGCGCGATATAGGGCGAGCGCTCGGTGATGATCGAGGTGCCGGCCGCCATGACGACCTGCGGCACCTTGGCCTGGGTCGCCAGCGGGGCGGCGGCGAGCGCCGCCGGCGTGACGCCGAACCCGGCGATGAAGGCGACCTTGTCGTTGACGATCAATTCCTGCGCCAGACGCTTGGTGGTATCCGGGACCGCGGCATCGTCCTTGAGGATGACCTCGATCTTCTTGCCGGCAACCGTGTTGCCGTTCTGCTGCATGAAGAGCCGAACGGCGGCATCGATCTGCTTCCCGGTCGACGTTTGCTGACCGGTCATCGGCAGAATGAGGCCGATCTTGACGGTGTCCTGGGCCAGGGCGCCGCTGGCGAACCCCGTCGCGAACGCGACGGCCCCCAGGCCTGAAATCAATTGTTTGCGCAGCATAAGGTTTTTCTCCGCTTCATAAGTTTCAATTCCTGCCGGAACCGATCAGATAGTTTGAATTCCAACTTGTTTCGCGCCTGCCTTTACATGGGAATCTGCAAAGAGAAAAGCGCCTTGCGGCAGATCGGTGAATCGGCGCCGCCCTTTCCGCCTGAGCCCCCCGCGGCGCGAAGCCCCCCGGAACGCGAGCACCATGCTCCGCTCCGGCGGAGGGCATCGCAGCGCGTCCGGCCACGCCACGGGATTAACTATTGCCGAATGCGCTCCACAGTCCGCTGCCAATCCCTACGCGTGCGCTTGGCGACGCGGATCGACGATCTGCTCGAGCCGGCCGAGCACGCGCATGCAGGGAAGGAGCTGGGCGAGGCTCGCGTTCGGCTCGCGCTTCTCCTTGATCGCGGCAATGAATTCGCGGTCCTCGAGCTCGATGCCGTCCATCGACACGTCCACCTTGGACACATCGATCGGATTCTTCTTTCCGTCGGCCAGGTCGTCGTAGAAGGCCTGGTAGGTGCCGTTGTCGCAGATGTAGCGGAAGAACGAGCCGAGCGGTCCGTCGTTGTTGAATGACAGCGACAACGTGAGGATTGCCCCCGATGGCACCTTCGCCACGATTCCCATGTCCATGGCGATATTGAGCTCTGGGTGAATCGGTCCCTGCACGGCATAGCAATCGGAGATCGTCTCGCCGGTCTGGTACTGGAACAGGTCGATCGTGTGGGCGGCGTGATGCCAGAGGAGATGGTCGGTCCAGCTGCGCGGATTGCCGGCCGCATTGATGTTCTTGCGGCGGAAAAAATAGGTCTGCACGTCCATCTGCTGGATCGCGAGCTCGCCCTTCTTGATGCGCTTGTGGATCCACTGGTGGCTGGGGTTGAAGCGGCGGACGTGACCGCCCATGGCGACGACGCCGGTCTCCTTGGCGATCCGCACCAGGTTCTCGGCATCCTCGACGCTGTCGGTGATCGGAATCTCGACCAGCACGTGCTTGCCAGCGCGCATCACCTGCTCACCCTGACGAAAGTGCATCTTGGTGGGGGTGGTCAGGATCACGGCATCGGCGCGCTTGATGCCTTCGCCGAGTTCGCCCGTGTGGTGGGGAATGCCGTATTTCTTGGCGACCTCTGCGGTGGCATCCTGATTGCCGCCCACCAACGAGGTGACTTCGACCTCGGCAATACGCTTCAGAGCGTCAAGGTGCTTCTGGCCGAAGGCGCCCTGACCGGCAACACAGATTTTGATCACTTGCCTCTCCCTGCGGCTGACTTCACGCGCGCGCGGCGGCGCGCCTGGTCCTCGTCGGCGCGGTACGCTTGCTTGTGCGCGCGGCCGTATGCTTGCGTTTCGTCGCGCCGCGTGGCCTGTTCTCGAGAATGATGTGCCCGACCGCCGTGTTCGAGGCGGGCACGGTATAGAAGCGATAGACCTCATCCACCTTGTCGTCGATCGCGCCCCGCATGACCAGCCACATCACCATTTCGATGCCTTCGGCGCCGGCCTCGCGCATGAATTCGAGGTGAGAGATGCGCGTGAGCTTCTTCGGGTCCTTGGTCAGATTGTCGAGGAAGGCCTTGTCGAACTTGCTGTTGATCAGACCCGCGCGCGGCCCGGAAATCTGATGCGACATGCCGCCGGTGCCGAACACCACCACGCGCAAATCCTGCGGGAAGGACTCCACCGCCTTGCGGATCGCCTTGCCGAGCATGAAGCAGCGGTGACCGGTGGGCGGCGGGTATTGCACGACGTTGACGGCCAGCGGAATGACCGGGCACGGCCATTCCTTTGGCGACCCGAACATCAGGTTCAGCGGCACGGTGAGCCCGTGGTCGACCTCCATCTTGTTGACGATGGTGAGATCGAACTCGTCGAGAATGACCGACTGGGCGATATGCGAGGCGAGCTCGGGGTGGCCCTTCACCACCGGCACCGGCCGCGGTCCCCAGCCTTCATCGGCGGGAGGAAATTCCGCCGCGCAGCCGAGCGCGAAGGTAGGGATGATCTCCACCGAGAAGGCGGATGCGTGGTCGTTGTAGATGGCGATGATGACGTCCGGCTTCGCCTTCGCCATCCACTCCTTGGATTTCTCGAAGCCCGAGAAGACGCGCTGCCAATAGGGTTCCTGCGTCCTGCCATTGTCGATCGCTGCGCCGATCGCCGGCACGTGCGACGAGGAAATTCCTGCGATGATCCTAGCCACGTTTCGATCCTGATTTGCTGCGGGTTTTCGCTTTCGACTTCGGTTTCGGCTTGGCGCCCTTGACGGCGCCCGACTTGCTGCGGTTGCCTTCGATCGACCGGCCGCCACTCAGCATCATCTTGGCATAGTCGTCCTGGGTCGAGCCGGTCATGACGGCGGCCATATGCTGGAACGAATGACCGTCGGTCGCGCCGAGCTTGGCGGTAAAGTAGATGTTGCCGCCGAGCTCGAGCATCCGGTTGTATTGCCGCTGCAGAATGGCTTCGCGCTGTTCAGGCGTCAGCGGAAATCGGTCGAGATATCCGGCTTCATTCGCCTTGAAGGCTTTGCGGTTCTCCTCCTTCATCAGCGACATGCAGAACATGTTGAGGTGATAGCCCTGGCGCGACCGCTCGGCATCGAACACGAACGTGCCGGGGATATCGTCATAATCGCGTTGTTCGCGTGCCATCGGAAGGTCTCCCTTATGGGTGCGGCGCGGCTGCAAACGGGGCGCGCGGATGCGAGGGTCTCGTTTCACAATTATATCCCGCAACAAACCTTTGCAACGTTCGCTGCCGCCGCAGCTCAGGCCCAATAGAGCCGCATGGGATTGTCGACCAGAAGCGCCTTTTGCAAGGCCGCGGTCGGCGCAATCTTCGGGATCACGTCCACCAGGACGCCATCGTCCGGGGCTTCCTTTTTCATGTTCGGGTGGGGCCAATCGGTGCCCCACAGGACGCGGTCGGGGAAGCGCTCGACCAGGGTCCGGGCGAATGGCACGACATCGTCGTAGGGCGGGCCGGCGAGCGTCATGCGCTCCGGGCAGGTCACCTTGCTCCAGAAGTTGTGGTGCGTCTCGAGCAGCCGGATGAAACGCTGATTCTCCGGATCGTCCACGCCCTTCGCCACGCTCGGCACCCCCATGTGATCGACCACGACGGTCGTCGGCAGCGAGGTGAAGAACGGCTCAAGCTCGGGCAGATCGGGCATCTCGAAATAGACGACGATGTGCCAGCCAAGCGGCGCGATGCGCGTCGCGATGCGCTCCAGCACGTCGCGGGGCGTGAAATCCACCAGTCGCTTGACGAAGTTGAAGCGCACGCCGCGCACGCCGGCGCGATCCATGGCCTCGAGCTCGCCGTCACTGATCTCCTCGCCCACGAAGGCCACGCCGCGGGCTTTGTCGTCGGCGCTTTCGAGGGCATCGACCATCGCCCGGTTATCCTTGCTGTGGCAGCTCGCCTGCACGACGACGTTCTTGTCGAACCCAAGGAAATCCCGCAGCGCGAACAATTTCTCCTTGGGCGCGTCGCACGGCGTGTATTTGCGTTCCGGTGCGTAGGGAAAGCGGCTCTCCGGACCGAAGACGTGGCAATGCGCGTCGACCGCGCCGGCCGGCGGCCGGTAACGCGGCTTCGACGGATTGGGATGAAACGGAATATAGCCGGCGCTCATCGCCACGGGGCTGCCTCCTTGCATGATTACCGGTTACGGCCTTGCGATTCCCGTCACGCGACCCGCTCCAGCGCGAGCGACACGCCCTGCCCCACGCCGACGCACAAGGTCGCCAGCGCAAGCTTGCCGCCCCGCGTCTCCAGGCCGTGCACGGCGGTGAGCGCCAGCCGCGCTCCCGACATGCCCAGGGGGTGCCCGAGCGCGATCGCGCCGCCGTGCGGATTGACGTGCTCGGCGTCGTCCGGCAGGCCCAGTTGCCGCAGGCAGACTAGCGATTGCGACGCAAAAGCTTCGTTGATCTCGATCAAATCGAAATCGCCGATCTTGAGCTCGAGCCGGTCCATGAGCTTGCGCGTGGCCGGCACCGGTCCGATGCCCATGATGCGCGGCGGCACGCCGGCCGACGCCATGCCGAGCACGCGCGCCCGGGCTTTCAGCCCATGCGCCTTCACGGCGCCTTCCGAGGCGAGGATCAGGGCGGCGGCGCCGTCGTTGACGCCCGAGGCATTGCCGGCCGTGACGGTGCCGGGATTGCGGAACGGCGTCTTGAGCTTGGCCAGCGCGTCGAGCGTGGTGTCGGGGCGCGGATGCTCGTCCTTGTCGACGACGATGGGGCCGGCCTTGCCGCCCGGCGCCTCCACCTTGACGATCTCTTCAGCGAAATAACCCGCCGCGATGGCCTTGCCGGCGCGCTGCTGCGAACGCAGCGCAAAGGCGTCCTGGTCCCGGCGCGCCACCTGGAACTCTTCCGCGACGTTCTCGCCCGTCTCCGGCATCGAATCGACGCCGTACTGCGCCTTCATCAGCGGATTGATGAAGCGCCAGCCGATGGTGGTGTCGTAGATCTCGTTGCTGCGCTGGAACGCCTCCTGCGCCTTGCCCATGACGAACGGCGCGCGCGTCATCGACTCGACGCCGCCGGCAATGGCGAACTCGATCTCGCCGGAACGGATGGCGCGCGCCGCCTCGCCCACCGCCTGCAGGCCGGAGGCGCAGAGGCGGTTGACCGTCACGCCCGGGATGCTGTCGGGCAGCCCGGCCAGCAGCATTGCCATGCGGGCGACGTTGCGGTTGTCCTCGCCGGCCTGGTTGGCGCAGCCGAGATAGACCTCGTCGAGGCGCGACCAGTCGAGCCCGGGATGCCGCTGCGTCAGGGCCTTGATCGGCACCGCCGCCAGGTCGTCGGCGCGCACCTTGGCCAGCGCTCCGCCGTAGCGCCCGATCGGCGTCCGCACCGCGTCGCAGATGAACACGTCACGCATGGAAAATTCCTTATGCCGCTTCGCCATGGGCGCGCGTCGTGCGCGCGTTGAGGTCGCGCAGGACGCCAAGCTCCTGGGCGGTCGGCGCGGGCGTCTCCACCACGTTGGCGGAATAGTGCACCGGCCAGCCGGTGTTGCCGGCGATCTGCTCGCGCGTGACGCCGGGATGGATGGAGACGACAGTCATCTCCCTGGTATGCGGATCGGGCTCGAACACGGCGAGATCGGTGACGAGCTTGGTCGGCCCCTTGGTCTTGACGCCCAGCCGGGCGCGATGGTCGCCGCCCTCGCCGTGGCCGAGCGACGTGACGAAGTCCAGCTTGTTGACGAAGCTGCGCTTGGACTGGCTCATGATGATGAAGATTTCGCCGCACGAGGTGGCGATCTCGGGCGCGCCGCCGCCGCCCGGCAGTCGCACCTTGGGCTTGTCGTAGGGGCCCACGACCGTGGTGTTGAGGTTGGCGAAGCGATCGATCTGCGCGCCGCCGAGAAAGCCGACCGTGATGCGCCCGCCCTGCAGCCAGTAGCGGAACATTTCCGGGACCGTGACGGTGGTCAGCGCGGTATCGCACAATTCGCCGTCGCCGATCGACAGCGGCAACACATCCGGCTTGGTGGCGATGGTGCCGGATTCATAGATCAGCGTGATGTCGGGAGCATGGGTGAGGCGCGCCACGTTCGAGGCCGCCGACGGCAGGCCGATGCCGACGAAGCAGACGTCACTGTTGCGCAACGCCCGCGCCGCCGCGATCGTCATCATTTCATTGGGCTTGTAGGCTTCCGCCATAGGATCCTCACTCGGCCGCGGCGTGCAGCCGCCGGGCGTGCACGGCAAACGCTTCGGGGCCTTTCTCCAGCACGTTGGCCTTCATCCAGGCAAGAAAGCTGTCGCGCTCGCGCGCGATCGCATCCCAGGCCTTGTAATAGGCATTGTCGCGCTTGTAGTAGCCGTGCGCGTAGGACGGGTGCGCACCGCCGGGCACGCAGGCGATCACGCTGACGGTCCAGCGCGGCAGGATCACGGTGTTGGGGCTGCGCGGGCCGAAATCATCGACAATTTCTTCCACCGTCACCAGCGCGCGCTTGGCGGCCAGCACGGCCTGTTTCTGGACGCCGACGATCCCCTCGAGCAGCACGTTGCCGGCGCGGTCGGCCCTGAGCGCATGCACCACGGCGACATCGGGTCGCAGCGCCGGCACCGCCGCGAGCTCCTCGCCGGTGAACGGGCAGGTGACCCGCCTGATGTTGGGATTAACCTCCGCCAGCTCGACGCCGATATAGCCGCGGAAGATCGCGCAGGGCAGGTTGGCGGCGCCGGCCTCGTAGGCATTGGCCATGGCGGCATGCGAATGTTCTTCCAGCGCCAATGGCTGCGGCCAGCCATTCTCCACCGCGTCGCGCAGGCGGTGCAGCGAGCCCACTCCCGGATTGCCGCCCCAGGAGAAAATCAGCTTTTCCGCGCAGCCCATGCCGATGAGCTGGTCATAGATGAGGTCCGGCGTCATGCGGATCAGCGTGAGCCGCTTGCGGCCTTGCCGGATCACCTCATGGCCCGCCGCATGGGGAATCAGATGGGTAAAGCCTTCCATCGCGACCGCATCGCCGTCGCCGAGCAGCTCTTCGACGGCTTCGGCGAGAGAGAGAAAACGCGACATTCTCAAACGTTCCTAAAGGGTTAAGTTCAGGAATGCGGGCTCAATCGTGGAGCCTACGTGTAGGCGTCCGGCGCGCCTTTGATCAAGGGGCGTTCTCGGGCGGCGGCGCATTGGGTATGGCGGGTCCCCGCCGAAGGCACTTCGCTCCGGTGTATCTGCGTGGCAATCTAAGAACGGTTGAATGGAACGGGAGGAGACGATGAAAATTCTGCCAATCGGCCTGGCGACTGCGGCGCTCGTGGCGGTCCATCCGGCTCAGGCTCAGCAGCCCACCGCCGGCAATCTGGAAAAGCTGTCTGAGTTCAAGACCACCGGCACGCCGATCGACATCCCGCAAATTCCGCAGACCGGCGCCAAGGCGGAAGCCATCAAGAAGAATCTGTCCCGCATCAAGCTGCCGCGCGGCTTCAAGATCGGTCTCTACGCGGTGGTGCCGGACGCCCGCCACATGGCGGTCGGCCCGCAGGGCGTGGTCACGTTCGTCGGCACCCGCAAGAACAAGGTCTGGGCCGTGACCGATCGCGACAAGGACCGCGTCGCCGACGAGGTGAAGGAGTTCGCGCCGTCGATCAGCTTCGCCATTCCCAACGGCGTGTGCTTCTCCAAGGACGGCTTCCTGTTCCTGGCCGAGCAGAACCGCGTGCTGGTGTTCCCGGCCGCCGAGTTCTTCTACGAGAGCCCCGACGTCGCCGCCTTCGTGGTGGTCAAGCAGGGCGAACTGATCCCGCCGGAGGAGGAATCCTATAACCACACCGCGCGGGTGTGCCGCATCGGGCCCGACGACAAGCTCTACGTCACGCTCGGCCAGCCGTTCAACGTGTTCGCGCCGGAGAAAATGGACACCTACAAGCGCGCCGGCATCGGCGGCATCGTCCGCATGAGCCGCGAGGGCAAGGAGCGCGAGGTCTTTGCCTGGGGCGTGCGCAATTCCGTCGGCATGGATTTCAATCCGAAGGACCGCGCGCTGTGGTTCACCGACAACCAGGTCGACGGCATGGGCGACGACCAGCCGCCCGGCGAGCTCAACCGCGCCGACAAGCCGGGTATGAATTTCGGCTTCCCGTATTACGGCGGCGGCAAGACCCGCACGGTCGAGTACAAGAACGACACGCCGCCGGCCGACGTGACCTTCCCGCAAGTCGAGATGGCGGCGCATGCCGCCGACCTCGGCATGAACTTCTACACCGGCCGCATGTTCCCGCAGAAATATCGCGGCGGGATTTTCAACGCCCAGCATGGCTCGTGGAACCGCACCACGCCGGTGGGCGCGCGCGTGATGTTCACCAGCCTCAAGGAGGACGGCACCGCCGACAAGACCGAAGTGTTCGCTGAAGGCTGGCTCACGGAGAACGGCGAATATCTCGGCCGCCCGGTCGACATCGCGCAGCTGCCCGACGGCTCGATCCTGGTGTCCGACGACTTTGCCGGCGCGATCTACCGTATCTGGTACGACGGGCGATGATGCGCCGGAACAGTGTCCCGGACGCAATGCGTACGGGACACACCGTTGCGCTTGCCATTGTGCTGCTGGCGCTCGGATGTACGTCTGCTGGCGCGGCCGGCGATGTGGCGGCCGGGCGCCGCAAGGCGCTGCAGTGCCAGACCTGTCATGGTCTCGATGGCCTGTCGAAGCTGCCCGAGGCGCCGCACCTCGCCGGCCAGCCCGAACCCTATCTGGTGAAATCGCTCAACGATTATCGCAGCGGCGTGCGCAAGCACGACATGATGACGCTGGTGGTGCAGCCGCTCACCGACCAGGACGTCGCCGATCTCGCGGCGTACTACGCGGCGATCGAGGTCAGCGTGAAGCCGCCATAGGGGCCGGCGAATGCATTTGAGCCCACGACTCCGTGGCCACGGTGCCGCTCACGTCCAACCCCAAACCGTCACGGCGATGTGGCAGGGCATCCGCGGCAGCACCCTCATCATCGACAGTCCGGCGTCGCTGAGCGGGATTCTCTAGCGCCCGCTACAAACCAGCCGTGGCCCGCACATACGCGACAGCTTCGCGCCCGGCGATGCGGCCGAACACGAACGCGCGCAGCACCGAGACGGCATTGGGCGCCGTGCCATAAAAGTGGCCGGTGATCTCGCCGGCCGCATAGAGGCCGGGAAACACGGCTCCGCCGCGCAACACTTCGCCCTTCTCGCTGGTGGCGATGCCACCGAACGTGTAGGCGACGGCGCCGATCAGCGGCCAGGCGAGGAACGGGGGCTCGACAATCGCGCGCGCCCAGTTCGACTTCGGCGGCTGCAAGGCATCGGTGGCGCGCAGCCCGTCGCAGCGCGTGGCATCGAACCTGCCCGGGTCGCCGGTGCAGGCGGCATTGTAGGTGGCCACCGTCGCGGCCAAACCCGCCGGATCGACGCCGATCGCCTGCGCCAATGCGTCAAGCGTATCGGCCTCGACCGGCGGCACCTCCGAGCGCGTGGCGCGCTGCCACTCCGGGATTGCGCGCACGCGGGCGTCGAGGATCGCCCAGGCCTGCCGGCCCGCGACGGCGAAATGAATGTGGCGCGAGAACCACTCCCAGGTCTCGTGCACGAGGCCGCCGCCCTCGTCGAAGAAGCGGCGGCCGCCGCGGTCGACGACGATGCCATAGGGATACAGCAGCACGACCGGCGCCGAGTTCCTGGCTCGCGGATCGATCGGCTCGCTGTGCATGCCGCTCCACGCGCCGGAAGAATCGGCGCCGGCGTCGCGCGCCATGCGGATGCCGTCGCCGGTGTTATGACGCGCGCGCGGCGCGAGCAGCGGAAGGCTCTCGGCGCCAGGACCCAGATGCTCCCGCATCATGTCGCGGTTGCCCTGGAAGCCGCCGCAGGCCAGCACGACCGCATGGGCGGGAACGATGTCGCCGGCTGCGAGCCGCACGCCGGTCACGCGGCCGTCTTGGGACACCAGACCCTGGGCCGCACAGCCATGGCGGAACGACACGCCCGCCGATGCGGCGGCGCGCGTCAGCTCGCGATGGATCACGGCGCCCCCGCCAACCGGCTGGATGCGCGGCGGACCTTTGGCGAGATAGTAGTCGGGCTGGTGAAATGGAACGCCGTGACTGGCGATCCACGCCACCGTCGCGGGCGCTTCGTCCGCAAGGCGCTTGAAATAGTTCTCGTCGCCGCGCCCTTGCGTGGCTTGCAGCATGTCGCGGACAAAACTCGGCTCGACGCGGTCGACCGCCGCCATGCGCATATAGGCCGGCGTCCAGCGCGTGTTGCCGCCGGCCTCGTCTTCGCTCGCCTTCTCCAGCAGCGTGATGTTGATGGCAAGCCCGCGCGCCGCTTCG
>DATFWC010000167.1:0-2285 GCA_035259885.1 Xanthobacteraceae bacterium | reverse complement strand
ACGACTGCACTTCACTCCGCGCCTTCTCTTCGAAATCAACTGGGCAACTGGCGGCCCCGGTTTTGAATGGCCGGAGGCTTATCACGTCACCTATGTCCCTGGCTTGGAGAAGTACATCTTCACTGCGAGCAGAGACGGCGCTGATGCGCTTGGCTGCGAAGATCATGCAATCGGCGCCGCTGACAGCACCGACGATCTGCAACGGGCAGCGAAAAAGGTGCTGACCTCCTACTGGCGGCACCAGGTCGATGAATGGGGTCAAGGGCGGTGGGAGAGCTGCATACAAGAAGGGTTAATCGAGGATCGAACGGCGAATGCCTGGGCCGAAGCTGTTTGGCATCGAAGATGCCGGCGAAGAGGAAACCGAGCCGCCAACATTGAGGGTCGCGCATGAGACGGCGAGAGTTCATCACCCTGCTCGGCAGCGCGGCGGCGTGGCCGATCGCGGCGCACGCGCGAATATTCAGAAGCGCGCCGCGGGCTAAGCCGGCGCGAACATCGGCACCGGCGGCCCGCCGTCCGTGGGCTTGAACGCCACGCGGACTGCCTGGCCGATCCAGATCGCGTCCAGATCGCAGTCGACGATGTTGGTCATCATCGTGGGTCCCTCGGCGAGCGTGACGTAGGCGATCGCGTAGGGGATCGGCGCGCGACGGAAGACGCTATAAGAATATATTGTCCCGTGGCCCGAGGCCTCCATCCAGTCGGTGCGCTCGCTGCCGCAGAACGGGCAGATCGCTCGAGGATACCAGTGTGGCTCGTCGCACGCCGTGCAGCGCTTGATCAGGAGCCTTCCCTGGGCGGCGGCATCCCAGAACGGCTTCGTCTCCGGGTTGACCGGCGGTGGAGGGATCGTGCGCGCGCTGCCGGTCATCTCACTCTCTCCCCATGATCAGCGTGGCGCTGCCGTGGCGGGTCGCGAGCGAGCCGCCGGTACCGTGAGCGAGGGCGACGTCGCAGTTCCTCACCTGTACTTTTGGATGCGCCTCGCCCCGGAGTTGGCGCACCGCCTCGACCACCTTGGTGAGCCCGCCGCGGTTGCCCGGGTGGTTGTTGCAGAGGCCGCCGCCATCGGTGTTGAAGGGCAGCCGGCCGACACCGGAGATGAGGTTGCCGTCGGCGACGAGCTTGCCGCCCTGCCCCTTCGGACAGAAGCCGAGATCCTCGAGCGTGATCAGCACCGTGATCGTGAAGCTGTCGTAGATGGACACGTACTTCACGTCGGACGGCGTCACGCCGGCCTCGGCGAAGGCGGCCGGCCCCGACCAGACCGCACCCGTGTAGGTCAGATCGACCTTGCCACCCATCTGGTGCTTGACCGCCTCGCCAGCGCCGAGCACGCGGACGAGCGGGCGCTTGAGGCTCTTCGCCACCTCTGGCTTCGTCACCACGATGGCGCCGCCGCCGTCGGTGATGACACAGCAATCGAGGCGATGCAGCGGATCGGCGATGATGGGCGAGGACACGACCTCCTCTACTGTCACGACCTCGCGCAGGAGCGCGTGGGGATTGTGCTGGGCGTGCTGCGAGGCCGCCACCTTGATCCAGGCGAGTTGGGCGCTCGTCGTGCCGTACTGATGCATGTGGCGCATCGCCACCATCGCGTACTGATTTACCACCGTCGGCCCGAAAGGAAACTCGAACGCGACGTCGGGCGCCGCCGGCCCGTAGCTGCGCGGCGCCGTGCCCGTCGCCATGCCCTCGGCACGCGGCCGCCCCGCCAGCGTGATCAGCGCGACGTTGCACTTGCCGGTGACGATCGCCTCGGCGGCGTGGGCGACGTGGATCACGTAGGACGAGCCGCCGCTCTCCGTCGTGTCGATGTGGCGGACCTTGAGCCCCATGTAGTCGGCCATCGAGAGGCCACCGAGCCCGGGCGCGTCGCCCGCGCAGAAGTAGCCGTCCACGTCGGCGCGTGTGAGCCCAGCGTCTCCGAGCGCGCCGGTGGCGGCCTCGGCGTGCAGTTGCGCGAGCGATTTGTCGTCGGCCTTGCGCGTGGGATGCTCAAAGATGCCAGCGATGTAGGCCTTGCCCTTGATCGTCATGTCCGAAGTCGAGACCGCGCTCCTCGGCGCGCTGCGCGACCTCCAGCATCCGGGGGACGATCGGACGGCTGTAGTGCGGCAGACAGATGCCGAGCTTCATGGGCCGGGAGTGTATCATCACGGCGATGCCGGCAGAGGTCCACTACGACGGCGGCTCGGAGCCGGAGCCAAGATCAAACGGATAACATCATGAAACTCGGTATCGTGCTCCCCTATTCCGGTGCCGATATGTCATTGCCC
>DATFWC010000166.1:0-5880 GCA_035259885.1 Xanthobacteraceae bacterium | reverse complement strand
GTCGACGTCGTCTCGATGCGCGTTGCCGAAGGCGACCGGGTGCAGATCGAGGGCTTGAGCCTCGATGTCCTGTACACGCCGGGCCATACCGACGATTCCTACAGCTACCTCCTGGGCGATCGCGTGTTCACTGGCGATACGTTGCTGATCCGCGGCACCGGCCGCACCGATTTCCAGAACGGCGATCCGCGCGCGCAATACGACTCGCTGTTCAACAAGCTGCTGAAGCTGCCGGACGAGACGCTGGTCTATCCGGCCCACGACTACAAGGGCGACACAGTCTCCACCATCGGCGAGGAGAAGCGGTTCAACCCGCGCCTGCAGGTCCGGTCGGTCGACCATTATGTCGACCTGATGAACAGCCTCGACCTGCCCAACCCCAAGATGATGGACGTGGCGGTGCCGTCGAACATGCGCCAGGGCCTGGCGCAGCAGATCATCGCCGAGCGCGGCTGGGCGGTGAGCGCGGTGGCAGCGATTGAGCTCGTCGGCCGGTCCGACGTGGCGCTGATCGATCTGCGCGAGCGCGCCGAGCGCGAGAAGCATGGCGCGATTGCCGGGTCGCTGCATGCGCCCTACCCGGATCTGCAGGAGAACATCCAGCCGGGCGGCATGCTGTACGAGCTCGCCGCCTCGACCGGGAAGCGCATCCTGTTCTACTGCGCGTTCGGCGAACGCTCGGCCATGGCAGTGCAGGCCGCGCAGGACGCCGGCCTCTCCTCCGCCCGTCATATCGAAGGCGGCCTCGACGCCTGGAAGAGGGCCAACGGGCCGCTGGTGCGATAGCCGCTGCAGCGCCGTCCCCGCCAAGGCGGCAGGGCTAACACAAATGCGTCACAAGTATCTCGGCTGTCATCCCGGGCGCAGCGCAGCACGAAGTGGTGCGCTGCAGACCCGGGACCCAAGTACCCCGGCATCAGAAAAAGGGCACGGCAGGGGTACTTGGATCCCGGCTCTCGCGCTGCGCGCTCGGCCGGGATGACAACGGATGAAACGGCGGCATATTCGATAGCCCTGGCGAAGGCGGGGGCCCATGATCATCGTCGACGAAGATTAGCAACGTCGGTGGTCATGGGTTTCCGCCTGCGCGGGAACGACTGTCACGAGCGTTTCAGGCGAACGCCCAGGCGCCGTAGCCCACCACGCGGTCGCGCGGGCCGGCAGTGTCGCCCGAGTTGCACAGGCTGAGCCGTTCGGCCGTGAGACCGCGGCGCTCGGCTTGCCGCAGCAGTCCGGCCACGGCGAGAAACCCGCAGGCGTCGTTGGGGCCGAGCGCCGCCCAGTCGCGCCGCTCGATCGCATCGGCGGTGGCGGCGTCGCGGCGCTGCGCCGCGCTGTAGCCGAGGTAGTGGGAGAGGTCGGAGCTCACGACGACAAAGCTCTCGTCCCATACCCGGTCGAGGGTGTCGTCGACCTCCTGCGGGGCCGCGTCGCCGACAAGCAGAGGCACCAGCGAGAACGACCCGAGCACGGTCTGCAGGAACGGAAGCTCGACCTCGAGAGCGTGTTCCGGGGCGTGCGGTGCATCGGCCTCGGCCACCCACGGCAGATCGGTCACGCGCGCCAGGGCCTCGCGATCGACCGGCACGCGGCCGAGCGGCGTGGCGAACGCAGACGCGGACGGCACCGCGATCCCGCGCACGGCCACGTAATGGGCCGGCCCGATCACCACCACCCGCCGCGGCGCGGATGCGGAGTCGCGCAGGGCCGCGAAGGCGTGCGCCGCCGCCGGGCCGGAGTAGACGTAGCCGGCATGCGGGGCGATCAGCGCCCGCGGCGCCCGCCGCGCGCGTTCCGGGACTGCGGCCATGAGCCCGGCCACGTCCTGGCGCAGGCGGTCCGGATCGGCGGCATAGAACGCGCCTGCCACCGCGGCCGGCCGAATGTCCGCGTCGTGTCGGACCGTGGCCATGTTGTCGCCTCTCTGCCGTCGCCCACTATATCCACTATATAACGCAACGCCGATTTGGATCGTCACGATGGATCAGCCGGTCCTGCACGGCGCGCCCGGGCGCTACTGGCACCGCATGGAGGATGGCCGCCTCCAGTGCGACGTCTGTCCGCGCTATTGCCGGCTGCACGATGGCCAGCGCGGCCTGTGCTTCGTGCGCGGCCGCCGCGGCGACGAGATCGTGCTCACGACCTACGGCCGCTCGTCCGGCTTCTGCATCGACCCGATCGAGAAGAAGCCGCTCAATCATTTTCTGCCCGGCACGCCGGTGCTGTCATTCGGCACCGCCGGCTGCAACCTCACCTGCAAGTTCTGCCAGAACTGGGACATCTCCAAGGCGCGCGAGCTCGACCGGCTGCAGGACGAAGCGTCGCCGGCGGCGATCGCCGAGGCTGCCGCGGTAAGCGGCTGCCGCTCGGTCGCCTTCACGTACAACGACCCGGTGATCTTTCTCGAATATGCGGTGGACGTGGCGCGAGCCTGCCGCGACCGCGGCATCAAGACGGTGGCGGTGAGCGCCGGCTATATCTGCGCCGAGCCGCGCCAGGAGTTCTTTCGCCACATGGATGCGGCCAATATCGACCTCAAAGGATTTACCGAAGGCTTTTACAAGACGCTGTGCTCGGGGCGGCTCGACGCCGTGCTCGACACGCTGGTCTATCTCAAGCGCGACACCGACGTGTGGTTCGAGATCACCACGCTGCTGATCCCGGGCGAGAACGATTCGCCCGATGAGATCGCTGCGCTCAGCCGCTGGGTGATGGAGCACCTTGGCCCCGACGTGCCGCTGCATTTCACGGCGTTCCATCCCGACTGGAAAATGCGCGACACCCCTCCGACGCCGCCGGCGACATTGCGGCAGGCACGCGACATCGCGCGCGCCGCAGGCTTGCGTCATGTCTATACCGGCAACATCCACGATCCGGCGGGCCAGACCACCTACTGCCATGGCTGCAATGCGGCGCTGATCGGCCGCGACTGGTATGAGCTCGGCACCTGGACCCTGACGCACGACGGCCATTGCCGCGCTTGCGGCACACCCTGCCCTGGCGTGTTCGACGGCAGGCCCGGGCGCTGGGGCGCGCGCCGCCAGCCGGTCACGATCGCGGCGCGGGCCGAATCCCGCGCGGCACGAGCAGCGGCCCGCTGAGCCTATTCGATACGGGTGGCGGAAAAATCCCTACCCTGCCGGCGCAGGATCAACCCGGTAACGCGGCCGAAGGCGTCGGTTTCGAACCTGATCTGCCCATCGGCGACCTTGAAGGTGCCGCTTTCGCGGCTCTGCGCGAAAGCCTCGACGCGCGGCTCGCCGGCCTCCTCGAGAAAAAGGTGACTGCCCTCGCGGCTGACCGTCACGACGGAATTCGCCGCAAGCCGGTAACGGCCGACAAAGCCCTCGAACGAATAGGGATCCGTCGTGCGGCTCTGGCCTTGCGGGAGCGGCTTGTCGAGCGGGCGGTTCGGGTCCACGAGGTGAACCGCGATGTCGTCGACGCCGATCTCCGAGTTGGCCAGCACCACTACGCCGACGCCAGTCTGTGGGCAGAACCCGGCGAACGAGCTATAGCCGCCGGTTCCGCCGTTGTGCCACACGAACTCGCGGCCCCCCTGGGTCAGGATGTGCCAGCCGAGCGCGATGTCGAGGTTGGGCGTCCCGGTCGGCCGGCGAACGGCGCGCATGGCCGCCATGGCGGAACCGAGCGCGGAGTCCGGTTCGGCAAGCTGCGCGGCCACGAAGGTCAGGAGATCGTTGACGCTTGAAAGCAGCGATCCGGCACCCGCCATCGTAGTGTCGTCCCAGTTGGGGACCGGCTGCAGCAGCTCATTGTGCCCCTTCGCGAGCCGCGCCTTCAAATTCGGCGGCAGCGTGATGGCGGTGCTGTTGAGGCCGAGCGGCTTGCTGATGCGCGACGTGACCAGGGTCTCGTAGTCAACGCCGGCGCGGCGCGCCAGGACGTTGCCCAGGAGACCATAGCCGAGGTTGGAATAGGCGTACTGGTTGCCGATGTCGCGCGTGAGCGTATACCCGGACAGAAAGGCATAGAGCTGCTCGAGCGTATAGTCGGCGTAAGGATTGGACGGATCGCCAGGGGCGAAATTTGTCGGCATGCGCGGCAGCCCCGACATGTGGGTGGCGAGGTCGCGCAGCGTGATCGTCCGCCCGCCACGCTCCGGCATGGTGACGCCGGGAGGCAGGTACTTCGCGACCGGATCGTCCAGCGCGACCTCTCCCCGCTGCACCATGTCGGCCAGCGCCAGGGCGGTGAACACTTTCCCGACCGAGGCGATCTCGAACAGCGTGTCGCCGTTGAGGGGACGCGAATCGCCCTGGGCGAACACGCCATGGCTGATCACGCGCCGGCCCTGCGGCGTGATCACACCCACGACAATGCCGACGCCGCGGTGCTCACGGTCGATGCGTTCGGACAGGATGCGGCGGACGTCCGACTCGGACGACGCCGCTGGCGCCGCGCAGAACTGTTCCAGCGCCTGCGCCGGCAAGGTGAGCAACGCGAAGAGAACAAGCGCGACGATTCGTAGCATCCGGATTCCGTGCATGAGTTTTGGCAGCGGGAGATTGAGGAGGGACGCATTGAACCGGGAAGAACGGCGACAATATGAAAATGATCAGTTCGCACGGACCTGCGGTAATCGATTAGGTTAACTCTAAGTTAAGTCGGCTTGCTGACAGTCGCTCAGCCGGTGCTAAGGCACTGTCAATGCAGGATCTGGCTCAAAAACAGCTTGGTGCGCTCGTGCTGCGGGTGGGAGAAAAATTCCTGCGGCGCGTTGGCCTCGATGATCTGGCCTGCATCCATAAAAATGACACGGTTCGCCACTTGGCGGGCAAAACCCATCTCGTGGGTGACCACCAGCATGGTCATACCGTCCATGGCGAGCTGCACCATGGTCTCGAGCACCTCCTTGACCATCTCCGGATCCAGTGCCGAGGTGGGCTCGTCGAACAGCATGATCTTTGGATTCATGCACAGCGCCCGCGCAATGGCCACGCGCTGCTGCTGGCCGCCGGAGAGCTGGCCCGGATACTTGTTGGCCTGCTCGGGGATCTTGACGCGCCGGAGAAAATGCATGGCGGCCTCCTCCGCCTCCCTGCGCGGCATTTTTCGCACCCAGATCGGGGCCAGCGTGCAGTTCTCCAGCACCGTGAGGTGCGGGAACAGGTTGAAGTGCTGGAACACCATGCCGACCTCGCGGCGCACCTCGTCGATCCGCTTGAGGTCGTTGGTGAGCTCGACGCCGTCGACCACGATGCGGCCCTGCTGATGCTCCTCCAGGCGATTGATGCAGCGGATCATGGTCGATTTGCCCGAGCCCGACGGCCCGCAAATGACGATCCGCTCGCGGCGCTCCACCATGAGGTTGATGTCGCGTAGCACGTGGAAGTCGCCGTACCACTTGTGCACGCCGGCCATCTCGATGGCCACCTTGTTGGTGGTGGTCTGCATCTTGGGCACCGGCGTCGCACCGGTTGCCGGCTGGTTCGGGCCGGCCGACGGGCTGCTCGTCGCCATCGTCTCCGCCATGGTCCCTCCCAATCCCGCTCAGCGGCGATAACCGGTGTCGAGCCGCCGCTCGACGAACAGCGAATAGCGTGACATGCCGAAGCAGAAGATGAAATAGACGATACCGGCGAAGGCAAAGCCGGTGAACAGCGTCGATGGCGTCGACCAGTTGGGGTCGGCGAAAGCGGCGCGCAACTGGCCGAGAAAATCGAAGATCGCCACGATCATCACCAGCGTGGTGTCCTTGAACAGGCCGATGAAGGTGTTGACGATGCCGGGGATGACCAGCTTGAGCGCCTGGGGCAGGACGATGAGCCCCATCATCTTCCAGTAGCCGATGCCGAGCGCCTGGGCGCCTTCGTATTGCCCGCGCGGGATCGCCTGCAGGCCGCCGCGCACCACCTC
>DATFWC010000165.1:0-30192 GCA_035259885.1 Xanthobacteraceae bacterium | reverse complement strand
TGAGTCTCGAGCGCGCGTTTCAGGCGCGGCACGTCGGGACCGCGGCTCGGGTCCACCGCCTTGACGGCACCTTCCACACCAGCGCGCTCGATGAGCTTGTTCACGGCAAAACGCCACAACCGGTCCTCGGGCGGGAGATCGAACAGACGGGGTGACAACTGGCGCAATTGCGCGGCGAAGATTCCCGGATCATCGGATGCTTCGCGTGCGGCCACCAGGATCGCGGCGCTCGGCGATGTCGCCAGCAAGGGGGCCAGCAGCGGCAGCAGATCCCGTATCGCGCGCGGGCTCGCGCGTTTGCAAAGGACGAAGGCGATGGAATCCGCCAGCTTGTCTGCGTCTTTGAGGGTGCGGAAATTGTGCGGCTTGAGCAGCATCGGCTTGACCGCGGCCCGCGGCGCCGGCCCCTCCACATCCCCGGCGAGTTCGATCAGGAATCGGATAGGACCTGCGCCGTCGTCCGATGACCAGCCGGCGATGCACTGGGCAAGTCCTTCTTCCATCCGCATCAACGCCTCGGCCGGCACTGAGGCCTTGAGTTCGTTGAACAGCTCCTTGGGGCCGTCGAGATCGGGATGCCGCGTCAGTGGAGCGAAGGCGGAGGCGCGTTCGCCGCGGTCCGTCGACTGCGACAGCCGTGCGCCGTCCATGAGCCAGCCGGCCCAACCCTCGGCGTCCCAATAGGCCATTGCGGCAATCGGCGAGGCACGGCGTTCCGCCCGGGTAGGGCGGGCAATCTTGAAGCGGTCCGGTAGTGGATCCATGCCACGCCCCTCGCTACGCCTTCAACACGCTGCCCAGCCCGCGCACGATCTCGGCTAGAGAAACGTTGGCGCCGGCGACGGCATCGGCAAATTCCGCGCACGATTCTTGTTCCGCCACGCTCTCGCCTTTGCCCGGCGGCGTTCCGAAGCGACCCAGGTAGACGATCGATGCGATCTCATCGAATGGCCGGGCAGGCGCGACGATCTCCGGGGCGCCGTCGCTCGGACGCTCGCGCACCCGAATCGCCGGATCGAGCTCATACGTACGGCCGCGACCCAGGCGGTCTGGCGGGGCATCCGCGGGACTGGGCCAGTGACGAAATCGCTCATAGCCCTCGGCATCGAAAATGGTCGGCGCCTTGACCTTTGCGGCTGCCTCGCGGATCAGATCGCTGTAGCTCCGCTTCAAGATCACGGCGACGCCGTGCCGGGAGGATTTCTGCCAAAGACCGAGGCGATTCCTGATCGTATCTGCGATCCCCATGTTTTCAAGATCGCCTTCGCGCCCGGCCATGCTTTCGGCCCTGTCGATCAGCTTGCCGATTGTCCCGGACTTCGGCGTCAACCACACAACGGAATTCGGTCGGCCGACCATTGCTCCATCCTTGACCAACTCCCGTTCCTTGCAGGCACGGATCAAATCCAGGATGTCCTGTGCGGCTCCCTTTTCGTCGAAGCGTACTTCCGGGACGTCGTCGCGCAGCCAGAATTTGAACACGCTGTCGTCCAGGATCGTCACCAGCGGTGCGTCCGCCGGATCCTCGGGGGGCGCCCCGCGTGCATCGAGCATGCCACAATGCTGCAAATACATCCTGCCGTCGAAACTGTGCAGGAGGCTGTGGAATTCGCCCCACAGCGTCTCGATTCCCAGGCCGGAGAAATCGGCGTGACCGGGGTGCACCGGCTTGACGGGCGGTAGAGCCGACCATTGGCGCTTGGCCGACTCGATGAAATCCTTCGCCACGGCATTGTCGACGTGGCCCATTTTGACGGCGTGCAGCAATCCCGCGAGATAGGCCCGCAGCAGCGATTCCCGCAATTTCGGCGGCGAGCCGCCGAGATCGAAACACGCGAGGATGTCAGCGAGCTGCATGGTCGGTGTTGCATCTGCCATGATCGGTTACCGGCCCTGGGCGATAAGTTGCGTGAATGACGGGTCGACATGCAGCCGCAGCTGCCAGTCGGGCGGCAACGACGACAGCTCGAACTGGCGGCGCCCCACCAGAAGGCTCATGTCGATGATGGCCTCCATGGATCGGGCGCCGTGGAAGTACTCCTTGGCGCCCAGGAAGGCGTCGAGCACGGGCGGATCGATCGCCAGGTGGCGCTCTGCCCCGCGAAACAGGTCCGGAGCCTTCTGCTTGAGAAATTCGCGCAGCAGAATGGCGCGCCGGATCAGGTGACTGCTGTCGGCGTCGGCCTCTCCGCGTGTGGATCCGTTGAGTCCCGGAATGTTGACATAGCCGCGGAGCCGGCTGAGAAAATCCGGGCCCTTCACCAACTTGAAGTCTTGTAATCTTTGCGAGCTGGTGCCATCCGGGTCGCCGCCGTCGTGCACGAGCTGGCGATCTTTTTCCCGGCTGAACTCGGCGTAGCTGTGCGCCGTGCCGCCGGCGAACACGAAGATCGCGCGTCCGATCGGATGGACGCTGGTCCCGTCAAGGAACTCGCCATCCTGCATCGGAGCCAAGAAATACTTAAGCCAGCCCAGCGGCCGCCCGTCGAGGTCGGTATCGAACTCGTCGAAAAAGATCAGCGGCACCTTGCCTTTGAGCGCAATGTCGCGGGCCGCCTGGAAGGCGCCGCTGAGACCGCGCGTGTCGACAAATTCCGCAAGATTGAAGGGCCGGGCGACGATCTGGTCGCCGGCGATGCGTTTGGCGATCTCCTTCACGCCGAACGATTTCCCGGTACCGGGTGGGCCGAAGACCGCGACAGAGAGGGGGCGGCCGCCCTTCGCTCGCTTCAGGTATTCTTCGAACAGGTTGGCGACGCTGCGATATGCTTCGATACTGTGCTTGTCGGCGAGCAGCAGATCGCCGAACGAGACCGTTGGCAGATCGCCGAGCGCGGTTTCGCCATTGATGGCGATTCGGCGTGCCACTTCCTCGAGCGAGCTTGGGGGCGCGGCGCCTGGCGGCCGGGTGGTCAGGATCGCGCAGCACTCATTGTCTATCTCGCTCTGCGGAACATTCCACCAGCGCACAGTCGGAGGCGGCGACGGATCGGCGAAGACCTCGCTGACGGGATAAACCAGCGCGCCGTTGCGGCAGGCGAGGCCGTACTTCGCGATGCTTTGCGCGCGGTGCATTCCGACCACGATCGCTTTGCGCAGAGCGGCCTCGACCTCCGCCGGCTTGGCGGAGTCGGGCCAGCCGCCATCGCCGAGCAGACTCGCCGTGATACCGGAGACGAAAGCACTCGTCCGTCCGGCCATGTGGCCCGGCAGGACGAAACCGTCCTCGGCGCGTTTCGGGTCAAAGGCCAGTTCGGCGCTCAGCCCGGACTCGCCGGTCGTTACCCACATCACGCCCTCGAGGCCGAAGCGGACCAGGAGGTGACCGAAGCTGGCGAGCTCATGAAGCCAGTGACCTTCTTTCGATCGCTTGAGCAGCCGGCAAAAATTGAGGGCGCTCCGCTCCCATGACAGGCGACGGCTGATGTCGAGGCCCTTGCCGCGCAGGTCGTCGGCGGAGACAACGAGGATCCGCAGGGCTT
This sequence comes from Xanthobacteraceae bacterium, assembly GCA_035259885.1. Classification (GTDB taxonomy): domain Bacteria; phylum Pseudomonadota; class Alphaproteobacteria; order Rhizobiales; family Xanthobacteraceae; genus DATFWC01. The sequence continues at coordinate 26,710 of DATFWC010000165.1, read as the reverse complement.
TGCCGCCATCGGGGGGCGGGCGCTTCAAGGCATCCCACACCTGACCGGTAGCGAGCGGCGCGCTCATCTTCAGGATGACGAGGCGGGCGGCATGGGCGTGCTGCAGGCTGTGCGGCCACCGATCGGGCGACATGCTGCGAAAACCGTTGCCGGCGTCGTCTATGACCAGCACGTCGGCTGGGCCGTCGTCGCCGCCGGATAGCGGCAGCGGTTTGAGACCCTGCTTCGGCCCTGAAAACCCGCGGAATCGCTCGACGAAAATGCCGCGCCGGGCCTCGAGCTTCACTTCCTTGAGGTCGGCGTAGGAATGAATCGCGTGGTCCGAGGAGGCGAACAAATCATCCCGGCTGTAGCCGCACACCTGCGGCGGCGACTTCGCCGACGCGAGTCCCGTGTCGATCATCTGTCTGAGCAGGCAAGCGCCGCCGGCGTCCTTGTGCAGCCTGAGCCCCTCACGCAATTGCCAATTCTCGATCGTGTCCTCCTGGCCGCGCGGCGGTGTCTTCTTGGGCACCACTTCCGCAAACCAGTCGATGGTCGCGTCGCCGCATACCGCCACTCGGCCATTGCCCCTCATCGTCCGCCTCCCCACGCGTGACGTCACATCGACAGCGCCGGTACGCCGAGCAGGGCTCTGTCGATCCGCCGTGCCCCGGACCGAAAGCCCGACATCTCCACCGAGCAGGTGGCGCACGGGCCTGATCTCTGTTGGACAGCAGTCCCGACGCCGGGCGCCCGCCGGAATGCTACTTGCCGCAACCGCCGGTGCGTGTGAGCTAATTCACACCCTGCAACCTGACGCGTTGAATTGGTGCTGCCGCCGTTCCAGACCCGAGCAGCACGGCACCTGCGGGGCGCAGGGGCGTGTCGCTCCGCGCTTCAACACGTGACGACCTTGAATGCGTCGTCCTCACGCGTTCGGTGCGCCGTTGCCCACCTTGCGGCGCGCGGGACTTTTTTACCGCGATCTTGGTCAATAACTCCGTTTCTCTTTGACGGCGTTCCAGTCGCGGGCGTAGCTAAATGTGTCCTGTCTCGATCTGAGGCGTCTTCCGGAGACATCCAGAGGGCGGAGGCGGGAGCGGCTCCCGCGGGCGGTCTCGTAAACCCGCACTCGGGCGACCGCCGGGCACGACGACCCGGATGATGTCGGAGCGGCCGCAGTGGAGCGCCGCAAGCGAGTGCCCCGATCGCAAGGGGCACGGGGACGTCTCGCAAACGTCCTTAAGGCGTGTCTCGCACACACGCCAAAGTGCGCTTATCGCACGGCCACACGAGCGCCTTTCCGGCGCTCCGCTCCCTCTTTGGAGGGAGACAGAAAGAGGCGCCACCCGGTGCGCCAAAGGGTCGAAAAATCGACCCCCGGGATCAGCGCAGCGTTGGCTGTTTGACAATGTGAAGAAGGATCTCCCGTAGCCCGCATGGAGCGTGAGCGGAATGCGGGAACGGCCTATCCGCGGATCACAAGCGGTGGAGAGTCCGCTCCCGGATTTCGCTTCGCTGCATCCGGGCTACGAAAGAGCGGGTTTCAGAACGGCTCGTCCACCTGCACGACCGGCAGCTGATCCGGCGCCATCCGCATGAGCTCGTGCGCCGACTTGATGCGCTCCGAGGGGCGGACGATGTCGAACGTAGTGTTCTTGGCGACCGCCGTGTTCGGGCTGAGCGCATCCGAACTGGCCAGCGCCATGGCGAGGAGACCGCCGGCGAAGATCGAACTAAGCACCAGGTTCACTTTGAGCCAACGGTTGAAGGTGCGCTGGTCCTCGGGGGACATGTGCCGATAGCTGAGAAGAATATCGCCCTTGTGCATCGACTCTCTCCGTTCGCTGTTTCCAAGCTGGCGGAGGTATAGAGCGCGTCACGCCGTTCGAATGTGATCGGCGTCACACCGAAGCAAGAAACTATCGCGGAGCGGGGCCTGCCCCGCTGGTCACTTGAGGGGCCCGTATAGCCGCTCGTCATAGAGGGCACCGCTCATCGGCGTGAGCTGGTCACGGAAGTCGCGCACGTGGGCGGCCTGGACATGGCCGTCGAACGCCTTGCGGTTCCGCCACACCTCGATCACGGTGAAATGGTTCGGCCGATTGGTCTGCTGCACCACGTCGAAGCGCAGGTTGCCGGCGTCCTGGCGGCTGGCGTCGGCGAGCTTCTTCAGCATGGTTACGCATTCGTCCTTGCGTGGCGGCGGCACATCCACGTGCGTGAACACATAGACCGGCTTTCCCCTTGTGACGGCCTGAGCGGTACCCACCGACAGGTTGTTGTGGATGCGGTCGTCGAGCGGGCTGTTGCGCAGGCCATGAAGCTTCTCGCGGACTTCCTTGGTCGATGCCGCCGCCATGTGGGCATCGAAAGATTTTTGGTCCTTCCAGGTCGTGAGCAGCACGAAGTGGCCGGGACGCGCCGTGCTTTCAACCACCTCGGCCGAGAGGTTGCCATCATCCTTGCGGGCCGCGTCGCGCAACGACTCGAGCAGACTGGCAGCCTCACGCTTGGCCTTCGGCTGCGCCTCCACATAGGTCACGATCGAGACCGGCCCGGCCTCCTGGGCAAGCGCCGTCACCGCGCCGGCCACCATCATGATCGCCACGAGAACAAGACCGCGCCACGCATTCATCCGACCCTCCCCTACCGATGCAGGGCGAAGCGTAACGTCGCCGCGCCGGCGGGGTCAACGACGCCGGAGGCCGGTGGCGGTCACGGCTCCCAGCCGATCGCCCGGCGCAGGAAGGTGAGGCCGAGCGCGACGAAGCTCGCCTGCTCGCCATGGTCCTTGCCGTAAGCGTGGCCGCCGGCGGCCGGCTCGTAGAAATGCGCCTCGTAGCCCATGGTCTGCAGCTTGGCGGCCATTTTTCGTGCATGACCGGGATGCACGCGGTCGTCGCGCCGGCTGGTGGCCAGCAGGATCGGCGGATACGGCTTGCCCGGCGCCGCCACGTGATAGGCCGACATGGGGGCGAGAAAGGCCCAGTCCTCCGCCTTGTCGGGATCGCCGTATTCGTCGATCCACCATGGCCCAGCGAGCAGCTTGGTGTAGCGCCGCATGTCGACGACCGGGATGGTGCAGAACAGGGCGCCGAACCGTTCCGGATAGCGCGTCAGCATGTTGGTGATGAGGATGCCGCCGTTCGAGGCACCCTCGGCAGCGATGCGGCCCGGCCGGGTCACGCCGCGCCGCACCAGGTCGGCGGCGACCGCGGCGAAATCGTCGTGCGACAGCCGCTTGCCCGCGCGCCGACCGGCCTCGTGCCAGGCGGTGCCGAATTCGCCGCCGCCGCGAATGCTGGCGACGACACTGGTGCCGCCGCGCTCGAGCCACAGCTTGCCGATGGCGGAATTGTAGTGGGGCAGGACCGAGATGCGATAACCGCCATAGCCGGTGAGGTGCACCGGCGCATCGCCGCTCTCTCCCGCTGGGCCGATCTGGACATAGGGAATGCGGGCGCCGTCGGTCGACACGGCCTCGTGGCGCGTCACCCCGAGACCATGCGCATCAAACGTCGTCGGCGCGCGCTTCAGCAGGCGAGGGGCCGCCGCCGGCGAAATGAGAAACAGCGAAGGCGGCGTCAACGCGTCCTGGGCGTGCGCCAGCAGGTCGCCGTTCGACTCCTCGGGGATGATGTCGAACGGCCAGACATGCGTCGTGCCGAGGTCGGGCAGGCCTGTGAGCCGCCTTCGCAACCAGGCGTCCAGCGACGGCGTGAGCACCTCGAATACGGACGTGAGATTGTCGAGGATCGACAGCACCAGCCGCCCGTCGCACCAGAAAAAGTGCTGCAAGGCGCGGCGCTCGCCCGGCTCGAACAGTTTGGTGAAACGGCGGTCGCCGGCCAGGAAGGCCGCTTCGGAGATCCCCAGCACGGTGTCGGGCGCAAATGTCTCGCCGCCGACGGTCCAGGGCGTGCGCGGCATCACGGCGAGCCAGTCGCGGTGCGGCTGCACCTGGGCGTCGGTCGGGACATTGATGCGCGTCTTGGCGCCCGTGCGATCGCCCAACCAGACGTGGGCGTCGAGGTAGCTGGGCTTGTCGAGGAACCACACGCGCTCCTGCGGGCCGTCGCGGTCGACGTGCGCCCAGGCACCCATGAAATCCTCACGGGTTTCGAAGATGACGGGAGCCGCCAGCGGATCGCCTCCACGCCGCCACAGACGTATCGTCCGTCCATAGCCGCCGCGCGTCGCCATGCCGGGCCCGAGCGGCGAGGACAGGAGCAGCGTATCGCGGTCGAGCCAGACGGCGCTGTTCTTGGCTTCCGGCAGGTTGAAGCCGTCGGTCACGAATGCGCGGCGGACGAGGTCGAATTCGCGCAGCACCACGGCGTCCGCGCCGCCGCGCGACAGCTGCACGATCGCCCGGTCGTGGGTGTCCGGCAGCGTGATCCCGCCGCGCCAGATCCAGTCCTCGCCCTCCTCGGCCGCAAGGGCGTCGAGGTCGATCAGCACGTCCCAATCCGGGCTGTCACTGCAAAAGCTTTCGAGCGATGTCGTGCGCCACAGGCCGCGCGGATGCTCGGCGTCCTGCCATGGATTGAATATCCGGGCGCGGCGGCGGTTGGGATACGGGATGTTGTCGGGCCGGTCGAAGATCGCCTTGAGCGTGTCGCGGTCGGCGGCGAAACGCGCGTCGCCGAAGCGTTGCAGGGTCGCGGCGTTCTGCGCCTCGACCCAGACCAGCGCCCGCGCTCCATCGACCTCCTCCAGCCAGAGGTAGGGATCGTCGTCGGGCGCGGCGTGCGTCGGCCGGGCGTCCAAGGCAACCATGGCGGCACCGTCCATGCGAACCGGCCGCACGGCAACGGGCCGTGCGGCCGCCGTCGTGACATCAACGGACAAAGCGACGAAATGATGAAACGTCGATCGGCGCGCCCGGGTGACGACGGCCGACGTCGTCACCCTGCGGCGTCAGTGTCTGGACGCGGCTCCGCCCGTCTTCAGCTCACCAGCACGTTGGTGAACTGCCACGGATCGTCGGCGTCGATCTTTTCCGGGAACAGCTCGTTGCGGCCCTGGATCGGCGTCCAGTCGGTGTAATGGCCGGTCACCGGACCGAGGTAAGGCATCTGGATCTCGAGGCAGCGCCGGAAATCCATCTCGTCTGCCTCGACGATGCCGCGGTCTGGGTTCTCCAGCATCCACACGATGCCGGCGAGCACAGCCGACGTCACCTGCAGGCCGGTGGCGTTCTGGTAGGGCGCGAGCTTGCGCGTCTCGTCGACGGAAAGCTGCGAGCCGTACCAGTAGGCGTTCTTGGCGTGGCCGTAGAGCAGCACGCCGAGCTCGTCGATGCCGTCGACGATGTCGTCCTCGGTGAGGATGTGCCAAGTCTTCTGTGGCTTCCACGCTGCGCCCGCCATCTCGTGCAGCGACAGCACCGCGTCGTCGCACGGGTGGTAGGCGTAGTGGCAGGTCGGCCGGTACACGACCTTGCCGTTTGCCCGCACCGTAAAGAAGTCGGCGATCGAGATCGATTCGTTGTGGGTGATCATCCAGGCGTGCTGCGCCTTGGCGGTCGGGGTCCATGAGCGCACGCGCGTGCCGGCGCCCGGCTGGTTGAGGTAGATCGCGGCTTCGCAGCCGAAGGTGTGGCGGCTGGCGCCCGGCGGCAGCTCCTTCTCGTGCGTGCCCCAGCCGGTCTCGGCCGGCTGCAGGCCCTCCGACACGAAGCCCTCCACGGACCAGGTATTGACGAACTTGCCGCGCGGCTTGGGGTCGCGCGCGCGCTGGGTGTCGCGCTCCGCGATATGGATGCCCTTGACGCCGACCAGCTGCATCAGCCGGCCCCAGTCCTCCCGCGTGCGCGGCTCGTCGTGCTGAATGCCGAGATCGCGGGCGAGGTCGACGAGCGCCTGCTTGACCATCCACGACACCATGCCGGGGTTGGCGCCGCAGCAGCTCACCGCCGTGACGCCGCCGGGGCGGCGGCGGCGCAGCTCGAGCAGGCCTTCGCGCAGGGCGTAGTTGGTGCGCTCAGCGGCCGGCCGGGAGCGGTCGGTGTAGAGGCCGGGCCATGGCTCCACCACGGTGTCGATATAGAAGGCGTCGATGTCCTTGGCGAACGCCATCATGTCGACCGACGAGGTGTCGACCGACAGGTTCACGATCATGCCGCGGCCGGGCCCGCAGGTGAGCAACGGCGTGAGAATGTCGCGAAAATTCTCCTTGGTCAGGCCGACGTGCATGAACCGGAGCTGGCGCTCGTCCAGCAGGTGGCGGTCGGCGTCATCGGGCGCGATGACGACGAACTTCGAGCGGTCGAAGCCGATGTGCCGCTCGATGAGCGGCAGCGTGCCACGGCCGATCGAGCCGAAGCCGATCATCACGATGGGTCCGTCGAAGGTTGCGTGCAACGGAAAACTTTCGGTCGTGCGGGTCAGCGCATTCATGTCAGCCACTCCAGGAAAAAGCAAAGGATCACGCCGCGCGCGGCGCAAGTTCGTTGTCGTTGCGCACCAGGCTGGCCACCAGCGCGGCCAGATCCTGCCTGGTGTAGGGCGCCGGCAGCCGTCGGCCGGTCGCACCGACGAGCCCGCGGGCGCGGTCGAGCGCCCCCGGCACGAGCTCGCATGCGAGCAGCCGCTCGCGCTCGTAGGGACCGGGCAGCCACAAGGCGCCGGTCTTGGCGGCCGAGAAGCCGAATCGGCCATAGTAGGGAGCATCGCCCACCAACAGCACAGCGGCGTGACCGGCCGCGCTGGCGGCGCGCAGGGCATGCTGGACCAGCGCGGCGCCGACTCCCTGGTTGCGGGCGTGTGACGCCACCGCCAGCGGGCCGAGCAGCAGGGCAGGGTGTCCCGGCCCGGCGGCAATGTTCCACAGCCGCACGGTGCCGATCACGCCGGCGCCGTTGCCGGCGATGAAGGACAGCCCCTTCGCCGGCACGCGACCTTCACGCAGCCGTTCCGCCGTCTTGGCGAGGCGGGCCTCTCCGAAGGCTGCGTCGAGCAGGGCTTCGCGCGCAGCGACATCGCGCCGGCCCTCGGGCCGGATCGTCATCGTGGCCATGAGAGCCTCCGCTCAGATGTGGTAGGTCTTGAGCGGCGCGAAGCCGTTGAAGGCGACTGCCGAGTAGGTCGCCGTATAGGCGCCGGTGCCTTCGATCAGCACCTTGTCGCCGATCTCCAGGCTGACCGGCAACGCGTAGGGCGACCGCTCGTACATGACGTCGGCGGAGTCGCAGGTGGGCCCGGCGAGCACGCACGGGCCCACCGGGTCGCCGTCGCGCGGCGTCCGGATCGGGTAGCGGATCGCTTCTTCCATCGTCTCGGCCAGGCCGCCGAACTTGCCGATGTCGAGGTAGACCCAGCGGACGTCCTCGTTCTCGCTCTTGCGCGAGACCAGCACGACTTCGGCCTCGATCACGCCGGCATTGCCGACCATGCCGCGGCCCGGCTCGATGATGGTGTCCGGGATGCGGTTGCCGAAATGCTTGCGCAGCGCGCGGAAGATCGAGCGCCCGTAGGCCTTCACGGCCGGCACTTCGGTGAGGTAGCGGGTCGGGAAGCCGCCGCCCAGGTTGACCATGGTGAGATTGATCCCGCGCTCCGCGCAGGCGCGGAAGATTGCGGCGGCAGTGCGCAGCGCCATGTCCCAGGCCTGGGTACGGCGCTGCTGCGAGCCGACGTGGAACGAGACGCCGCAGGCCTCGAGGCCTAGCCGGTGGGCGTGCTCGAGCACGTCCACTGCCATCTCGGGGTCGCAGCCGAACTTGCGCGACAGCGGCCATTCGGCCCCTGCGCAGTCGAACAGGAAGCGGCAGAACACTTTTGCGCCGGGCGCCTGGCGAGCGACCTTCTCCACCTCCTCGCGGCAGTCGACCGCGAACAGGCGAACGCCGAGCGCGAAGGCGCGGGCGATGTCGCGTTCCTTCTTGATCGTGTTGCCGAACGAGATGCGGTCGGGCGAGGCGCCGGCGGCCAGCGCCATGTCGATCTCGGCCAGCGAGGCGGTGTCGAAGCACGAGCCCAGCGAGGCGAGCAGGCGCAACAGTTCGGGCGCCGGGTTCGCCTTCACGGCGTAGAACACACGGCTGTCGGGCAGGGCCTTGGCGAAGGCCTGATAGTTCTCGCGCACGACCTCCAGGTCGACGACGAGGCACGGCCCGTCGTCACGGCGATCGCGCAGGAATTTGCGGATGCGTTCGGTCATCTCACTGCTCACCCAGGCTCGAACAGGCTTTCGCCTGTGATTGAAGTTCAGGCGGCGAACCGCCCGGCGTCAGCGGGTGAGGCGGGTTGCGCGTGGCCGTGCGATGGAGACACGGAGGGTGCGCAAACGCTTGACCCGACGATGCTGCCTTGGATTGGAGCGGGAATCCCGTTCCGCACGCCCGGCAAGATGGACAAGCCTCTTCGGTGTTGACCTTTGGAGGGCCAACGAGACCAAAAAAGCCCGCTCCGTCGTTGCTTTAAGCCGCGTCCTCCGTTGAGCGCGGAGTACGCCGGTTTCGCCTCCGGCTGCCGGTCGCGGGTGTTAAGGAAGCTAGGTCGCTTCCTTAGGCGGCTGTCCGGCCTCTTGTCCGGATGCCCACCGACCGACACACGGCCACAGGCACGTGCGAAATTGGGCAATCAACGAAATAAGCAATTCAGCCCCGGTGTCAAGAGATTTGGTTGCCGGTACGGGGCAATACTATGAATGGGGGCTAACGATTTCGTTACGGATTGCGCCGCGCGCTTCGAGGTCGGCCGCGAGCGGCGCGCGCCACGCTCTTTAGATCTGCACCACCACGTTAGATCTGCACCACCACGTTGCCGATCGCCTTGCCCTGCTCCACGGCCTCGTGGGCGGCGACGGCCTGGTCGAGCGGCAGCGTGAGGGCGACCGGGTTGAGGAGCCGCTTCTCCTTGAGCATGCGGGTGATGGTGTCCACGGCGGCGGCGCGCTCCTCGGGCGTGAGCTCGTAGACGAAGATGAAGCGCAGCGTGATGGCGCTGACCAGGAGCCATTGCGCCGGAATCTGGGCTTCTGGCAGCGTGCCGTAGATCACGACCAGGCCGCGTGGCCGCAGGACGCCGGGGAGGAGCTTGGCGTTGCTGGCGAGGTCGAGCTCGATCACGGCATCGACGCCGGCGTGGTCGGTGAGCTCCATGACGCGCTCGCCTACCGGCTCGTTGCGATAGTTGATGACATGGTCGGCACCGGCTTTTAGCGCGAGCTCTGCCTTGGCGTCCGAGCTCACGGTGGTGATGACCACGGCGCCGCGCGCCTTGGCGAACTGGATCGCATAGTTGCCGACCGCTCCGGCGCCGCCGGCGATCAGCAGCGTCGATCCGGCCCAGGCGTCGGCCACCGCCACGGCGTGGTAGGCAGTCATGGCCGGGATGCCGAGGCAGGCGGCGGCGGGGAAATCGGTATGTTCGGGCAGGGGGACGGCCAGCGCGGCGGGCAGGACGACGTACTCGGCACAGGTGCCGAACGGCCGCCGCCACTGTGCGTTCCACGTCCATACCCGTTCGCCGACGCGCGCGGCCGGCACGCCGTCGCCCACCTGGTCGATGGTGCCGGCGCCGTCGCTGTGCGGGATCACGCGGGAAAAGGCGATCTTGCGCGTCAGCCCGGCGCGCGATTTCACGTCGGACGGGTTGACCCCGGAAGTTGCCAGCCTGACCCGCACCTCGCCCGGGCCGGGGCGCGGCGTCTCGACCTCGCCCACCTTCAGCACGTCGCGGGCGGGGCCGTTCTTCTCGTAATAGGCAGCGCGCATCGGTCGTCTCCCCGTTGTTGCGAGGAGCCTAGCGCGGCGGCTGACGCGAGACCATTGCCGCGAAAATGCCGGCAATGACATATCCTGATATGGGTTGGCCGGATGCACCACATGGCACGGATCAAAACGGCAGCTTTCATCGCCCTGGCGGCGCTCGTCCTGACCGCCGCCGACGCCCAGAGCGCACGCAAGCGCGAACGCGCACCGGCGGAGGCGGCGCCGCCTCCGGCCGCACCGCCCGACAAGCGCGACCGGCTGGTGGCCGCGCCCGGCACGCCGTTCAATGGCCGGCCCTATTGGCAGGCGCTGGCGCAGTGCGGTGGGATCTATTTCAAGCTCAACTCGCTGTACTCCAGTGCCGCCATCCAGGCGAAGGTGGTGAAGCCCGATCCGGCCGCCAACGCCCAGTTCACCAAGAAGTCGGACGCCGCGCGCCGCACCGCCACTGCCTTCTTCGAGGCGGCCGAACGGTACCTGGTCGCCGACCGTGGTCTGGCGCGCGAGGAAGCGATAATGACTTACGACGCGCGGGCAACCGCGGAGGGCGACAGCCACAAGACGGTCGAGACCGCGGAGCAAGCCGTCCGGCCATGCCCGGCGCTGTACAAGGCCTGCCGCGACGTCTCGCCCAAGATCTGCACCGAGCCCGCGGTCTCGGCCGCGCTGCAGCCGGCCGGCGAATGATCTACGCGTGCCGCGGGGAGCGGCCGAGAACACGACGGGGACTAGGAGGATCTCGGGGGAACGGACCGACGTCGGGTCCGGCAAGATGGGTCGGGGGGAGACTCGCGACGCGCAACCGATCGACTGGCTTCACGCGCGGCGTGGAAGCCGTCAATGCGACCCCGTCATAGCGTCAGATCTTCGGCCGGCTTGCGCTCGAGCATCAGGCCGTAGCAGCCCATCCAGATCGTATAGGGATAGACTACCCACAGGAGAAAGGGCATTGCCGTAGCTCCAAAACCTCCCACCCACCATAACGCCTAGCATGTAACCGAGTTCCTGAACTGTGCGCGGGATCACACCCGCACAACTACCTACCAGGGAGAACACGTACTGTTGGGCAGCAGACAAACACGCAGCGCTCAGCGGGCGGGTGACAAACACGTAACGCTCGGCGGGTGATTCGTTCAACCGGATGACAAGGACATGCAACCAATTGCCTACGACACCGCCTTGATCGTTGGCGCCGGCTCCGGCCTGAGCGCGTCGCTGGCGCGCGCCTTCGCGCAGGCCGGGCTCAAAGTGGCCCTCGCCGCGCGCTCGGTGGCCAAGCTCGATGCGCTCGTGCGCGAGACCGGCGGCAAGGCCTATGCCTGCGACGCCGTCGAGCGCGACCAGGTCGTGCAGCTCTTTGGCGCCGTCGCGGCCGGCATGGGGACGCCGGACGTGGTCGTCTACAATGCGAGCTATCGCCAGCGCGGCGCGCTCATCGATCTCGATCCGGCCGAGGTGGAAAAGTCGCTGATGGTCAGCGCCTATGGCGGCTTCCTGGTGGCGCAGGAGGCGGTGCGCCACATGTTGCCGCGCCAGCATGGCGCCGTCCTGTTCACCGGCGCGTCGGCCAGCCAGAAGGGCTATGCCCAATCGGCGCCGTTCGCCATGGGCAAGTTTGCGTTGCGCGGGCTGGCGCAGAGCATGGCGCGCGAGCTCGGCCCCCAAGGCATCCACGTCGCGCACTTCGTCATCGACGGCGGCATCCGCAGCGGCCGGCGGCCGGAGCCGGCGGAGCGGCCCGACAGCATGCTCGATCCCGACGCCATCGCAGCGACCTACCTGCACGTCTTGCAGCAGCCGCGCAGCGCCTGGACCTGGGAAGTGGAATTGCGGCCGTGGGTGGAGAAGTTCTGAAAAGCGTTCAGTCGGACTTGACCAGCTGAGCGTCGCTGACGTGCCATTCGTGCTGCTCGCCGCAGATCGGGCACGTGATGATGCGGATCGGCTTTGTCTTGATGCGCAGCAACGTTTCCAGCTCGGTCCCGATGCCGGCATCGATGTCGCGTCCGGTGTTCGGACACACGAAATGGAGCTGTTCCATCGGCAACTCCTCGTTCGAGCCGCGAACATAGGGATCAACTTGGGCTTCAATGCGGGAGCCGTTGCGTCATTGGAGCGCACCGACGTGATCGACGGCGCCTGTCATTTAGCCAAAACAGGATCGCGCGCCAAAAACGCGAAAATCCCGCGCCGAACGACGACTATGGCAATTTTGTCTGCATGATTCCGTTCGTTATCGGCCGGTGGCAGATGACGTATTCGTGACGCGCAATTCTCGCAAAGCTGGCCTTGGCCATTTGCAAGGCTCGTTGCGGCAATGGCTGTTCGTGCGTATTGCCGCGCGTTGACTTTCGCCAGCTGCTCGCGCGCCGCGCGGTTCGCGATTTCGACGGTATTCGGGTCCATATGCACAATGTCGCACACTTGCCATAGGCGCCTGTCGATGCTCTCGCGCGATGCTCCTGGCGAGCCGAACCGACAGCGGTCGTGTCGGTTCGGCAATCTGCTCATCTGTTTCCATGACGGGTCGCTCCGATTGCGATGCACTGAGTTTTCCGAACATCGATCTCTGCGGCGTGTTTACAGCAGCAGGTGATCGTGCAGCAGCGCCACGGTGATCGTCGTCGTTGCGGTGCCGCCCTGGCCGTCTTCGAGCGTGACGGCGAGCAAATCGGTTTCGATTGCTGCGAGGGCTTGCACCGTCGACTCGGCGACCTGGCAGTGCCAGTCGATCAGCCCGCCGCCGCCGGTTCCCGTCGTATCGTGAGAGCCCCTTGGCGTCAGCGTGCGGTGTGCGCCGGGCTGCGCCGACACCTCGACCGAATGAACATTATTGAGGTCCCGAGAAGGAGAAGTGATTGTCGATCGTCAGCATCGTCGTGCTGGAGAATTTCAAGCTCGAGCGCACGGACGAAGGGCGCCGCGAACTTCCCTGGCGATCGCGCCGCGCCGGACGTTCACATCGATCCTGGCCGTGATGCTCGGGATGCCAATCTCGCCGTCGTCTTCAGCCAGGGCGCCGGGTGGTTCACGGCACAGCCGTTCAATACCGAGGCCACCGCCCTGGTGCTCGGCATCGGCGTCGTCGCGGCAGCCGTGGCTGGCGCGGCTGAAGGATTGGGAGAGCGCGGGCGGCAAGGTGACCGTGAAGCAGGCGCGCATCGAGCAACGCAGTGGTAGAGCGCTGGCGCACGGAACGTTCGGCCTGGACGGTGGCGGCTTGCCGGCCGACTGCGGGCGACGACCACGCCGGCGATTTTCGAACGCCTGGCCCAGTCGCTGCTCGGCGAAGATGGACGGGCGAAGCCGGTTCAGGCGGGCCGCTGGCTTTTGCGGCACCGTCCCGGTCATACAGGTTCCGGCCCTGTATCCTGAGCCTAAGCCCATCGAGGATCCCGCGCCGGCCGCGACGGAGCCGTCGTGGCGCGGCATGAGGGCCGGGAACGGACCGGTCCGGGTCCTGGCCGGGTGTTAACCTTTGCGCCCGATCGGCCACCGTTCCAACGGCCGATCGGTACTTCCGCCGGAGCTTCTAACTCATTGGATAACTGAGACTTTCCCTCAGCCCGCGGCGACCCGCCGCACGTTAGCGAAACCGTGAATTTTTTCCCCAAGTCCTTGCACTATCTGCTAGTATCCAGATTGATGAACGAGAGTTCACGAAGTCCTTTCCGCCTCGCGGGGCGACGAGTTTCCGTGCAGGAGAGTAGCGTTGAAAGCACACAAGTTCTCAATCGGACAAACCGTTTATTTCACCTCGGGCCCGATGGGCCGCGCCGGGGCCAACGGCAGCTACAAGATCATCAAGCTGCTGCCGTCCGACGGAGATGATTATCAATATCGTATAAAGAGCGCCGGCGAGGCGTTCGAACGCGTCGCCAAGGAAAGTCAGCTCGAGCGCGACCGCTGACCGCCCGACCCTTTGGGCCCATTTGATGCCGCCCGCCGGGTGTCGTCCATAGCCCGTTCCGCCGCCGCTCTTGACCGATGGATGCGCAAGCGACCGGTGTGCCGGGCGCAAGCGAACTTATTCACCGAACGGACGCGCGCTTCGGAACCAAAAGGACCCATCATCGTTGAACCGGCACTGTTGGCCTCTAGGGGCAACCAACGATGGGAGTAGAACCATGCGCGCATCACTGTTCGTTCTTGCTGCCGCGACCATGCTGGCGGCCGTTCCGGTTTCCAGCGCGTCGGCGCAAGGCGTGCGGATCGAAGGCCCGGGCGTGGGCGTGAGGGTCGGTGAGCCCGGCTACCGCGAGCGCCACATGTATCGCGAGCGCCGGACGGTCGGCGAGGGCTGTCGCTCGGTGACCGTCAGGAAGCGGCTGCCGGATGGCAGCGTGGTCGTTCGCCGCAGGAGCACGTGCTGACGCCATAGCGGACAAGGAAAATGGCCCCGCACGGGGCCATTTTTCATGTCGGCGATCGTGTCGCAGTGGGCGCGAACGGATTGAATGGCCGGGCGCGGTTGTTTATTCCTTCGATGGAATCGAGGGAGTTTCGCTCATGGCCATTCGTCTTGCTGCGCTTGTTGCGCTCCTGCTGGCGCCGGTACTGTCGTCGCCCACGGCGGCCCAGGATTATCCGTCGCGCCCGGTGCGCATCATCGTGCCGTTCGGGGCCGGCGGCCCGGCCGACGTCTTTGCACGCGTGCTGGCGCAGCATCTCTCCGACGCCTTCAAGCAGTCGTTCGTGGTCGAGGACCGGCCCGGCGCCGGATCGATCATCGGCACCGATGCGGTCGCGAAATCGCCGCCCGACGGCTACACGCTGCTGGTGATGTCGAATACGCACACCACGAACGAGTCGCTGATCCCGAACAAGCCTTTCCAGCTGATGCGCGATTTCGTGCCGATCGCGCCGATCAACTACTCCGACCTCATCATGGTGATGCATCCGTCAGTGCCGGCAAAAAATCTCAAGGAGTTCGTGGCGCTGGCCAAGTCCAAGCCGGGGCAGCTTAACTATGCGTCGTCCGGCCCCGGCACGCCGTACCACATGGCGGGCGAGCTGTTCAAAGCGATGAGCGGAACCGATATCGTCCACGTGCCGCACAAGGCCTCGGGTGAGGCGCGCAACAGCGTGCTCGGCGGCCATGTGCAGATGATGTTCGATGCGATCAGCACGATGGCGTCCAACGTGCGCGCCGGTCAGGTCGTCGCGCTGGGCACGACCGGCAAGAAGCGCTCGGCCATCATGCCCGACGTGCCGACGGTCGACGAAGCCGGCGTGCCCGGCTACGAGGCCACGATCTGGATCGGCTTGATGGCGCCGGCTGGCACGCCAAAAGAGATCGTCGACAAGCTCAACGGCGAGATCCAGAAAGCCTTGGCGCGCGAGGACGTGATCGAAGCGTGGGTCAAGCAGGGCGCGGTGCCGATGCTCATGACGCCGGACGAGTTCGACAAATACCTGCGCGCCGATATCGACAAGTGGGCGAACGTCGTGAAGGTTTCCGGCGCCACGGCGCAGTAGAGCGCGCCAGTCAAGCCGTGCCGATGACGGTGAGCGGCGTGAGCTCGTCGGACGCGCCGCCCTCGATCATGCCATCGTAGGCATGAGTGGCGTCTCGGGGCGCTGGGGAAGAGGCCGGGCGTCTGCACGACCTGCTGCTCCGGAAAACATGTCGATTGACGAACTCGATGCTGATCACCCCATCCGGGCCGCTGCGCAAGCAATGCATCTGCATTTGTCGGGCTAATGCCCCGGGCGTTCGATCATTTCCCCAGCGCCTTGGTCTTCCATAGATTCCACGCGCGGTCGACGTCGCCCGGTTGCTTGTTGGTGATGATGTCGCCTTCTTCCGGTGAGATGTAGTTGACCGGCCCGCCGAGGCCGAGCGCGGTGGTCTGCAGGCGCGCGTTGACCTCGGTATAGATCGCGCGGAACACGGCGATCGGCAGGCTCGGGCCGACCACCACGTTGCCGTGGCCGCGCATCAGCGCCACCGGATTGTCGCCCAGCGTGTCGGCGAGCGCGGCGCCGAGCTGATTGCTGGTGATCAGCATGTTGGTCCAGCCGGCGACGTCGCGGATCTCGAACACCGGCGGCTGCCGGTACAGGAATGCGGCCATGTGAAAGGTCGGCTGCATCGGCACCTGCGTGATGCCGAACGGGATCACGGCGGGAGAATGGCTGTGCACCACCGCCATCACGTCCGGCCGCGCGTTGAAGATCATGCCGTGGATGAAGCGCTCGCGGAACATGGTGCGGCCGCGCGCGTCGACCGGATTGGATTCGAGGTCGAGTTCCATGATGTCGTCGGCGGTCACCAGCGCCGGCGCCAGCGAGCGCGACATGAGATAGCGCTCGGCATGGCCGGGATGGCGCATGCTGACGTGGCCGTAGCCGTCGAGCACGCCCTCGGCCGCGAGAATGCGGCTCGCCGCCACCAGATCTTCGATCAGCGCCGGGTCGACCGGTCCGCCGGAGGCGGGGGCGGGCGAAGAAGGACCTGCCATGGGAATGTCTGTGCGGGAGCCGCAGGGCGCGGCGGGGACCCGCATCATGGGCATCGGCCGCCGAATGGCAACCCTCACGTTCGGGATGGTCACCGCGCACCCGCTGGGCCATACTCCGGGGAATCCCGGGGGGCGCGGCGAAGGCGGCATGAATCTTGTGAATTTCATGAATTTGGAGGGCTTTTCGCTTCCGGGCTTCGATCCCGTGACGGGGGCCGTGACGCTGCCGTGGTGGGCAGCGGCGGTGGCGGCGGCTCTGCTGGTCGCGTCCTGGATCCTGGCGCTGTTGCGCGGCGGCCCGGCCATCCTGGTCGGGAGCTTCGTCGGCGTGGCCTTCCTGGCGCTCGTGGCGACCGTCGTCTGGGTGGGCAGCGAGCGCGTCGGCGAACGCGAACGCCTGGCCGAACGCGAGCGGGCGGAGGAGCGCCGGGCATTGTCGGCGCGCGCGCAGGATCTGGCGCGCGAAGCCGCCATGCCGAACTCCGTGCTGGCCTGCCTCGACAGCGCGGCCGGCGAGACGGTGGAAGCCGGGTGCGAGCGCGCGCTGTTCGCAAGCCCCGAGACCGTGGCCGGCGCGATGGCCTATACGGCGGCGCGGCTTGCGCTCTTGTCGGACGGTGCCGATTACGCGGCGCGCCGCAATGTCAGTTACGAAGGTGCGCTGCCGGGCTTGCGCGCCGCGGTGGAAGCGGACCGGTTCGGTTTCGCCGCCCAGGTGCTGGCCAGCCAATACGATTGCTCGGCCGACCATTGCGACGCCTTCGCGCTGTTTCGCGATTCCAGGCGCATCGTCGCCAATCTGAAGGAGCGCCCATTCGACCTCTACGTGGGCAAGCACGCGGCGAACTGGACGGCGACGGCGCGCCGCGCGCCGATCGCATCGGCATCGGGAGCGAGCCCGGTTCCGCCCGGCTTCAACGTGCCGTCGGCGGCATCGATTCCTCCGGTCAGCATCATGGTTCCGGAGCCCCCCGCGTCGCCCGCGAACACGGGCGCAACGCCGGCGGACGCCTCGGCGGCGGCGCCACCGCCGCGCCGGACGCCCGCGCCGAAGGCAGCGCGACCCGCGCCGCGGCCGGCGCAAACGGCGCAGCCGGCACAGGCCAATGGGCCAGCGCCGACTGCACCGCCCGCGGCGAACACCGGAAGCGCGGCGCGCGAGCAATGATGCGGAGAGTGGATGTCCGCGCGTCGCGCGTTGCGGCACGATTTTCGCGAAGGATTGTCTACCCGGTGTAGCCGCTGATATCTCGTCGCACCCGCATGTTCGATTCCGTGCTCATCGCCAACCGCGGCGAGATTGCCTGTCGCATCGCGCGCACCGCGAAACGGCTGGGCCTGCGCACGGTCGCAGTCTATTCGCAAGCCGATGCGCGGGCGCTGCACGTGCGCCTGTGCGACGAGGCACATCCGATCGGGCCGGCGGCGGCGGCGGAATCCTACCTGGTAATCGACAAGATCCTCGAGGTGGCGGTGCGCACTGGCGTGCAGTGCATTCATCCCGGCTACGGCTTCCTGGCCGAGCGGCCCGAGTTCGCCGAAGCCTGCGCGGCGGCCGGCATCGTCTTCGTCGGTCCGCCGCCTGCGGCGATCCGCGCCATGGGATTGAAGGACCAGGCCAAGGCCCTGATGGCCAGGGCTGGCGTGCCGGTGGTGCCGGGCTATCACGGCGAGCGCCAGGAGGCGAAATTCCTCAAGCAGAAGGCCTACGAGATCGGCTATCCGGTGCTGATCAAGCCGGTGGCCGGCGGCGGCGGCAAAGGCATGCGGCGGGTCGAGCGCCATGCCGACTTCGACGCCGAACTCGCCGGCGCGATGCGCGAGGCCGCGGCGGCGTTCGGCGACGCCCGCGTGCTGATCGAGAAATATGTCAACGCGTCGCGCCACATCGAGATCCAGGTGTTCGCCGACGCGGCCGGCAATGTCATCCACTTGCACGAGCGCGACTGCTCGCTGCAGCGGCGTCACCAGAAGGTTTTGGAGGAGGCGCCGGCGCCCGGCATGACGCCGGACCTGCGCGCCATCATGGGACGCGCGGCGGTGGAGGCGGCGCGCGTGGTCGGCTATGTCGGCGCCGGCACCGTCGAGTTCATTGCCGACGGTGCACGTGAGCTTAGCGCCGAAAGGTTCTGGTTCATGGAGATGAACACGCGGCTTCAGGTCGAGCACCCGGTAACCGAGGCGGTCACCGGGGTCGACCTGGTCGAATGGCAGTTCCGCGTGGCCGCGGGCGAGACGCTGCCGCTTGCGCCGGATGCGGTGCCGCTCGCCGGCCATGCGGTCGAGGCGCGGCTCTATGCCGAGGATCCGGAGAAAGGTTTCCTGCCGTCGACCGGAAAGCTGCTGGTGCTCGATTTTTCGGGCGGGGAGGGGATTCGCATCGACACCGGTGTCATGGCCGGCGACGAGGTGAGCCCGTTCTATGATCCGATGGTGGCGAAAATCATCGCCCATGGCGCCACCCGCGACCAGGCGTTCGATCGCCTGGCATCGGCGCTGACGCGCACCGTCGTTGCCGGCCCGCGCACCAACCTCGGCTTTCTCGCCGCCCTGGTGCTCGCGCCCGAGGTCCGCCAGGGCCGCCACGATACCGGGTTCATCGACCGCAACCTGGCGGCGCTCGGTGCCGTCCCGCGCGAGATCGATCGCGCCGCCGCTGCCGTTGGCGCCGCGCGCCTGCTGGCGCGCGAAACCGAGCGGATCGCGGCCGCCCGCGCTCCCGATGCGCCACCCTCGCCGTGGGACGTCGACGACGCCTTCCAGCTCGCCGGACCCCGCACGCTGCCGTTTCCGCTGTGGGTGGACGGGGAAGCGGTAACCGCCCAGGTGAACTATGCGCCGCAAGCTGCCGTTGCGGCGGGTGACACGGGCGGCGTCCAGGTGTCTGTGGATGGTGTGGACGCGGCGACCGATGCGCTTGCGATCGAGGCCGGCGATGCGGTCTATGTGTTGCACCACGGGCGCCAGACCATGGTCCGTCTCAAGGATGCCGCGATCGACGTCGAGCATCTCAACGGTGACGGGCTGGTGCGCGCGCCCATGCACGGCAAGCTGCTGGCGATCCTGGTGGCGCCGGGCGCCGGCGTGACCAAGGGACAGCGCGTTGCCGTCATCGAGGCAATGAAGATGGAGCATTCGCTGCTGGCGCCCGTGACCGGGCGCGTCGTTGAGATCGCCGCGGCGGCGGGAAGCCAGGTTGCCGAAGGGGCGAGAATTTTGGTGATCGAACCCGAGCAGGGACAGTAGATGGCCTTACACCTGATCAAGCTGTGCGTCGGCTGCGACTCGGTTCAGGATCTCGAGGACTGGATCGCCAAGAAGCTCAAGGCGCAGAAGAAGAACAAGCCCGAGCACATTCATACCACGCGCATGGTGCCGAAGCGCGCCGACGAGCTCACCGCCGGCGGCTCGCTGTACTGGGTGATCCGCGGCGCCATCATGTGCCGGGAAAAGATCCTGGCCGTGCGTCCCTTCATCGACCGCGACGGCATCGGGCGCTGCCGCCTCGTGCTCGACGGCAAGCTCGTGCTGGTCGAGCCGCGGCCGTACCGCGCCTTCCAGGGCTGGCGCTACCTCGCGGTGGCCGATGCGCCGCGCGACCTCAAGCGCGCCGCGCCCGGCGCGGCAAAAATGCCGGAGACACTGCGGCGCCAGCTGACCGACCTGGGCCTGTTGTAACGCCTCGGGTCGTTCCGGCCGAGCGCAACGCGCGAGGGCCGGAACCCATGACCACACATCCTTTGTGCGTCGCGCGAACCGTGGTCATGGGTTCCGGACAGCCGCTGCGCGGCTTCCGGAACGACGGAACTCACACCCCGACATTGTCGATCAGCCGCGTGGTGCCCAGCTTGGCCGCCACCAGAAGCCGCATCGGCCCGTCCGGCAGCGAGCGGATGGGCTCGAGCGTTTCCGCGTGGCGCGCCTCGAGATAGTCGAGGGCAAAGCCGGCGCGGGTAATCGCCTTGCGGCCGCGCGCCAGCACGCCACCGACGGGCTGGCGCTGCCTGATGGCGGCGGCGCTGTCGCGCAGGACGCGATAGAGGGTAGGGGCGATGCTGCGCTGCGCGGGCGTGAGGTAGGCGTTGCGCGAGGACAGCGCCAGGCCGTCGCGGTCGCGTACCGTGCGGCCGGCCGCGATGCGCAGCGGCAGACCCAGGTCTTGCACCATCTGCGTCACCACCTTGAGCTGCTGAAAATCCTTTTCGCCGAACACCGCGATGTCGGGGGCGCATTGCAGGAACAGCTTGGCCACGACGGTCGCCATTCCGCCGAAGAAGTGCGGGCGGAACCTGTCTTCCAGGCCGGCGCGGGCCGGGCCCTCCGGCGCAATGCGGGTGGCGAAGCCGGGCGGGTACATCGTCTTGACGCTCGGGGCCCACACCAGGTCCGTGTCGAGCCGCGTGAGCGCCGCCAGGTCCGTCGCCCACGTGCGCGGATAGCTGGCCAGATCCTCGTGCGGTGCAAATTGCGTCGGGTTGACGAAGACCGAGACCACGACACGGTCGGCCTTGCGCCCCGCCAGGCGCACCAGCGACAGATGCCCTTCGTGCAGCGCACCCATGGTCGGCACCAGTGCGATCGTCTCGCCGGCGGCGCGGAAACGCCCGAGACGGCGGCGGAGCGCCGCGAGATCCCGAGCCACCGTAACGCGTTGAGCCATGGCTTTAACATCCCCTCGCCGCGCGCCGGGAGGCGAGCGGAATCATGGCGGCCGAATTAACCAGAAACGCTGTTCCGGGCTAGTCGGCGTGCTCCACCTTGACGCCCCATCGAGGCGAACAAAGAATGCCGCGCAGGGGGAGTGGCATGCTTCTCGAGGCGTCGGTCGGATACCCGAGGTCCGCGCACGTGATCGTGCTCGGAAACGAGAAGGGGGGCTCCGGCAAGTCCACGACCTGCATGCATATCGCGGTCGGCCTGCTGAAGGCCGGCCAGCGCGTCGCCACCATCGATCTCGACTCCCGGCAGAAGACGCTTACGCATTACGTGGAGTGCCGGCGCGCCTGGGCCGCGCGGGGCGGGCTCAAGCTCGAGGTTCCCACGCATTACCACGTCGCGCGCGCCGACGGCTCTCGCCTGGAGGAGAACGAGGCCTTGGAGTTTGCCGGCTTTGCCGAAGCCATCACGGCAGTCGAGCATTCGCACGATTTCGTCGTGATCGATACGCCGGCGAGTGACAGCTATCTCATGCTGCTGGCGCATTCCATGGCGGACACCCTGGTGACGCCGCTCAACGACTCGTTCGTCGATTTCGACGTGCTCGGCACCGTCGATCCGGCGACCTTCGCCGTCACCGGCGTGAGCCATTATGCCGAGATGGTACGGCAGGCGCGGCGCCAGCGCCGCATCGTCGACGGCGGGGCGACCGACTGGATCGTGGTGCGCAACCGCCTGTCGACGATCAATTCGCGCAACAAACGGCTGGTGGGCGAGAGCCTCAACGAGCTCGCGCTGCGCATGGGCTTTCGCTTGGCGGAGGGATTTGCCGAGCGCGTGGTCTATCGCGAGCTGTTTCCGCGCGGGCTGACCGCCCTCGACGTGCTGGACGAGGCCACGCTGGGCGGCCGGCCCAACCGGTCGCATGCCGCGGCGCGCGAGGAGGTGCGCAAGCTGCTCGACGCCCTGAAGCTGCCGATCGACGAGAAGGGCAGGCGGCGGGCGGCCGCGCGGGCCGAGTGGTTCGCTGCCGCCGACAAGCCGCTCGACCTCCACGACATCATCGCCGACTAGCCGGGTGGTCGCGAAGTGCGACAGGGCGGGCCAGGTCCCGCCCAGGTTCGCCGTCCACCATGCGCCCATGCGCTTTTGAAGGCCATTGCGCCGCCTGGGCGAAGGGCCACTTAATACGGCATGGCCAAAGACCGGTCAGACACCACCCCGGCGCCGACCGGCCGCACCGAGCCGGCTCCCGCCTCGTCGCGGGCCGAAATCGACGCTTTCGTGCAGCGTGCGCGCAGCCTGGCGCCGCCGCTTGCGCCGGGCGAGCGCGGCCGGCTGATCTTCGCCCTCGACGCCACCATGAGTCGGCAGCCCACCTGGGATCAGGCGTGCCGGCTGCAGGCCGACATGTTTTCGGAGGCCGCTGCCATTGGCGGGCTCGACGTCCAGCTTGCCTATTACCGCGGCCTCGCCGAATGCCGCGCCTCGCGCTGGGTGTCGGACGCGCGCGTGCTCGGCTCCCTGATGGAGCGGATCGACTGCCGCGGCGGCCATACCCAGATCGGGCGCATCCTCACCCATGCCCGGCGTGAAAGCGAAGCCAGGAAGGTGCAGGCCCTGGTGTTCGTCGGCGACGCCATGGAGGAGTCGCTGGACGATCTGTGCGCCGGCGCCGGTGCGCTCGGCCTGCTCGGCGTGCCGGCCTTGATGTTTCAGGAAGCCGGCGATCCGGTGGCCGAGCAGGCTTTCCGCGAGATTGCGCGCCTGACGCGCGGCGCCTATTGCCGCTTCGATGCCGGCTCCGCCCGCCAGCTCGGCGAACTTTTGCGCGCCGCCGCAGTTTTCGCGGCAGGCGGAATCAAGGCGCTGGCCGATCTGTCGGGGCGCAAGCAGGCCGGAGCGCAAAAGCTTCTGGCGCAGATGAGATAGCGAATGCCGGCAGTCATCCTGGGGCTCCTGGCCCTCATCCTGGTACTGTGGCTGCTTAACAGCTTCGTGCGCAGCAATCCGCATCACGTTGCGGTGGTGGTGAAGACCTCTGGCGGTGCTCTGGCGCTGCTCGGCGCTGTCGTGTTCGGCATCCGCGGCCATCTCGAGCTCGCCATTCCGCTCGGCGTAACGGGGCTCGGCCTGCTGGGGTGGCTGCCGTGGGGACCGGCGGGCTTCGGCGAGCGCACGCGCAAGAGCGCCGGTCAGGTGTCGCGCGTACGCACCGCGTTCATGGAGATGGAGCTGGAGCACGACACCGGCGCCATGCACGGGCGCATCCTGGTCGGCCGCCACGAAGGCAGGTCGCTCGACGCTCTCGACGTTGCCACGCTGGTCGGCCTGCTGCCCGAGATCGACGAGGAAAGCCGCGCGCTACTTGCAACTTATCTGGACCGCCGGGACCCCGCGTGGCGTGATCACGCGCAGGGTGATGCGGCAGCGGGGCGGGGAGCGGCGCCGGCCAGCGGGCCAATGACGGAGCAGGAGGCCTATCAGATCCTTGGCCTCGCGCCGGGGGCGAGCGCGGAAGAGATCGGGCGCGCCCACCGGAACCTCATGAAGAAATTGCATCCCGACCAGGGGGGGACGACGTACCTTGCCGCCCGCATTAATGAAGCCAAGGACACCCTGCTTCGTCGCCATCGCTGATTTACTCCGCACGCTACACGACCATCAGCGACTCTTGTCTCCTTTCGTTAATAACCCCTGACGACCTTTCTCGTTCCCGCTCAGTTTCTGATGGCGAAGCAGTCGATCTTGTTGCGCTTGAAATAGCGGCAGGCCGCTTCGGCGCTGCTTTCGTCGAGGCCGACGAAGCGCGCCCGGTAGAGCGTCTCGCGGCCCTTGGTGACGGGCTCGGTGGCCACGTCGACGCGGCCGAGAATCCCCTTGGCGAGGTTCTGGGCCGACTGCAGGCGCTCGCGCGCCTCGCCCTCATCCGGGAAGGCGCCGATCTGAACGATCCAGCTGCCGCGCGGCGCCATCCTGGCGGTGGAGTGGGTGACCTGCGGCGCGGCCTGTTCATTCGCGACGGCCGGATTGACGCTTGCGGTTGCGGGGGCGGACGCCACCGCGGCTGGGGCCGGAGCGGCAGGCGCGGTGACAGCGGGCGCCGGCACGGCAGTCGCCGGGACGGGCGTGCTGGTGGCCGATGCGGTGTGGAATTGCGCCGGCGTGATCACGTGCGCCGGGGCCTGGGTGGACGCGGGGGCCGCAACCGACAGCGCGTCGATGGTGGCGTTCTGGTTGGCGGTCGAGGCACGCACCGCCAGCGTCTTGACCCGAATGGCGGCGATGGGCTCGGTCGAGCCGGGGACCGGGCGCGTTGCCGTGACGGCCGCGGCGGTGGCGGGCGCCGTGCGCGCGGCAACCACCGATCCGTTGGCCGGGGCTTCCGGTCGCGCCGACTCGGGCCGCACGAGCGGCGCCCCCACGACGAGCGCCGGCTTGGCCTGCGCCTGTGCCGTCGGCGTTTCGACGATCTTGGCCGCGGTGCGCATGGTGGCGCCCTGGCCGACATATTCCTCGATCAGGTCGCGCATGCGGGCATCGCGCGACCGTGCCGACGAGCCGCCCATGACGACGGCGACGAGGTGGCGATTGCCGCGGCGCACCGAGGCCACGAGGTTGAAGCCCGAGGCGTGGACGTAGCCGGTCTTGATGCCGTCGACGCCGGCAACGCGGCCGAGCAGGTTGTTGTGGTTGCGGATGGCGTGGCCATTATACGAGAAGCTGGCGGTGGAGAAGTATCGGTAATAGGCCGGGAAGCGATCCTGGATGGCGCGTCCCAGCAGCGCTTGGTCGCGCGCCGTCGTGACCTGGTCGTCGTCTGGCAGACCGGACGCGTTGACATAGACCGTCTGGGCCATGCCGAGCGCCCGCGCCTTGCGTGTCATCAGCTTGGCGAATTCCTCTTCGTTGCCGGCGACCGCCTCGGCGATCACCACGGCGATGTCGTTGGCCGACTTGGTGACCACGGCCTTGATGGCGTCGTCGATCTGGATGGTCTGGCCGGGCTTGAGCCCGAGCTTCGACGGCGCCTGCGCCGCTGCGTGGGCGGAAACCGGCAAGCGCGAGTCCAGCTTGAATTTTCCCGCTTCGAGCTGCTCGAACAGCAGGTATAGCGTCATGATCTTGGTTATCGACGCCGGATGGCGCTGGTTGTCCGCATTTGTGGCGTGCAACTCGCGGCCGGAATTGGCGTCCACCACGATGGCCGCGTAGGGCGGCTCATACGAGCTGCGGGCGGAATGGCGTTTCTGCTGGGCCGAATACTTGTGCGACGTGTGGCGACGGCTGCGGGCATCGGCGGCATCGGAGCCGACCGTGACCAGAACGAACGTAGTCGCAAGCGTCAGAATTCCCCAACGAAGCCCGCGCGAGGCTCCGACCCGAACACGCAACATATTCTCCGGTCCCCCGCTACACGAGCGCGATTAGGCTTGAGCGCCCACGGTCCCTGTCGTTGTCGTCCCGCCGCCCCGACAGCGGGAAAAACAGCCCCCCGCAATCGGGCCGTACCATCCTGCTGATGGTACAACCGACGACCGTAGGGGGCCGGAATTGCCAAAGTGTTAACCGCGATTTCCGGAAAATCCAAATTGTGCACTGCAAAAATTTCCTTGACTTTTTTGTGCAGCGCACTATAATGTGTTGTGACGCTGGTCATGAGGGCCAGTGAGGATGACAAGCAGCCGGGGCTGCCTGCCGGGTGGCCTAACTCAAAGGATTGACCATGCTGGCAAACTTCGACGAAATGCAGAAGTTCGGGAAGGATAATGTGGAGGCCACGTTGCGCTCGTTCGGCGTCGCCTCCAAGGGGCTGCAGGCGATTGCGGCCGAGGTGACCAACTACTCGAAGAAGTCGTTCGAGGATGGCACCGCCGCGGTCGAGCGGCTGATGGGCGCCAAGACGCTGGAAAAGGCAATCGAGGTGCAGACCGACTACGTGAAGACCGCCTACGAAGGCTTTGTCGCCCAGGCGACCAAGATCGGCGAACTCTACGCCGATATCGCCAAGGAGGCCTACAAGCCGTTCGAGGGCTACCTGGCGAAGGTCACGCCGGGCAAGTAAGCGGCACCGCCACGCTGACTGCCACGGCCCGGCGCGTGCGCCGGGCCTTTTTTGTCCCTGCGCGCGTTGCCGCGGCGGCGGGCAAACCACTTCGCTGGCGCGGAAAAAATCGTGCGCGCGCTTTTTGAACGAATTTTGCTGCCAATGTGACGTAACGGAAGCGCGAGGAGAACTTGCGGAAAACTTGCCGCGACCTGGAACGCCGCTCACGCATTCCCTATTATTAGGGAATTCCCGGTCGTGCCGATTTGCGGCATGATTCTCGCAAGGCTTGGACTATCGTCTTGAACGGCGCCCGCTGCAGTCATGATGCTTTCGACGAACCAGAGGATTGAGATGGGCCGGCCGCCGGCTGTGGCGCCGCGCCTAGCGGACGACGACCGGCGGCGGCGCAACGATCCGGGTTCGCCCGGCACGGCGGTCATCACCAAGACCAAGACGCAGACCAAGCGCCCGAATCTCTACCGCGTTCTGCTCCTTAACGACGACTACACGCCGATGGAGTTCGTGGTTCATGTGCTCGAGCGGTTTTTCAACAAGGACCGCGAGACCGCCTATCGAATCATGATGCACGTGCACCAGCATGGAATCGGCGAGTGCGGGATCTATACCTACGAGGTGGCGGAAACCAAAGTGACGCAGGTGATGGACTTCTCGCGCAAACACCAGCATCCTCTGCAGTGCGTCATGGAAAAAAAGTAGATCGTCGATGGAAATGAAGTAGCGTCAGGGCGTTATCAGGGGGGCCATAGCCAGTGAACAAGAAGAGATTCTGATGCCAACTTTCTCGCGCAGCCTGGAACAGTCGCTTCACCGGGCGCT